>NZ_JASATQ010000002.1:0-193745 GCF_038440415.1 Sphingomonas sp. OTU376
CCCCCCGCGGGGGGGGGGGGGGGGGGGGGGCCACCCCCCCGCCGGGGCGCGCGCCCCGCCCTTCTCTTTTCCTCGAGCCGGTGCGCAGCGCTCGCTACGCTCGCAACCCACCCCCTACCCCTCCCTTGCAGGAAGGGGAGCAAGAAGGGTTCCAGCCCTCACCCAAACCACCGCGAAACCAGCCACAGATTCGCCCCGGCGATCAGCCCGAACAGCCCCCAGGCAATCACTTTCACCACCACCCCGTTGGCGAACTCGCCCATCACGCCGCGATCGCTGGTGAAGCGGATCAGCGGCCAGATCGCGAAGGGCAGCTGGAGCGAGAGCACCACTTGGGTCAGCACCAGCAGCTTGCCCACGCCGCCCTCGCCCATCCACACCACGCCGATCAGTGCCGGGATCAGCGCCAGCCCGCGCGTGATGATCCGGCGCAGCCAGCACGGGATGCTCAGGTTCAGGAAGCCCTCCAGGATCACCTGCCCGGCGATCGTTCCGGTAAAGGTCGCGCTCTGCCCCGATGCGAATAGCGCGATGCCGAACAGCAGGGCGGCAGCCGCAGCACCCGTCAGCGGCTCGAGCAGCCGATAGGCATCGTCGATCTCCGCCACGCCGGTATAGCCATTGGCATGGAAGGTCGCGGCCGACAGCGCCAGGATCGCGCCGTTCACCAAGGTCGCCAGGAACAGCGCCACCACGATGTCGATCGTCGCGAAGCGGATCGCCTCGCGCGTCGCCGGCACGCTGGCCCCGGTCACCCGCGTCTGCACCACCGAGCTGTGCAGATAGAGGTTATGCGGCATCACCGTCGCGCCGAGGATGCCGACCGCGAGGTAGAGCACATGCGGATCGGCGAAGATCGCGGCCTTGGGCACGGCGCCGTGCAGCAGCCCCGCGAAGCTGGGCCCCACGATCGCGAGCTGCACCGCGAAGCAGATCGCGATCGTCGAGATCAGCCCCAGCACGATCGCCTCGAGCTGGCGGAAGCCCTGCCCCTTGAGGCCCAGCACGATCACCGTGTCGAGCCCGGTCAGCAGCACGCCCAGCCACAACGGCACGCCGAGCAGCAGGTTGAAGGCCAGCGCCGAACCCAGCACCTCGGCAACGTCGGTGGCGATGATCGCCAGCTCGGCGAGCAGCCACAGCGTCCGCGTCGTCGCCAGGCTGTAGCGTTCACGCGCCATCTGGGCGAGGTCGCGCCGGGCGACCAGCCCCAGCCGCATCGCCAGCCATTGCAGCAGCATCGCCGCGACACCGCACAGCAGCACGACGAACAGCAGATCATATCCGTAGCGCGAACCCGCCTCGATATCGGTCGCCCAGTTGCCCGGGTCCATATAGCCGACCGCGACGAGCAGCCCCGGCCCGGCCGAGCGCAACAGCTTGCGCCAGCCCGGCAGCCCGGCAGGCACCGCGACGCTCCCCTGCACTTCGGCGGGGCAGAAGGGTGCGGTGGCGACGCGGGGAAGCGAGATGCGCATCGCCGTTTCCTAGCGCGCAGGCATGGGCTCGCCCACCGCCAAAGCGCTGCCGCTACCCCCAACTAAGGTAGTATGGCGGCCACCCGTGCGGGGGTGCATATCGGCCAGGCAGGTCATCGCCGAAACGCCCCCCACCGGCGCTGGCCTACAACAAAGCTTCCGCCCCCTTTGGAAGCCGCGGGAGCGCCCACCCCCCTCCGGGCGCTCCCGCACTTTCCCAGCCTCAGTCGAGCCCGGTCTTGCCCGGCGCCCAATAGGCCTTGGTCGCGATCCGCGCCGCCGGCACGCCCAGTCGCTTGAGCGCCTGGCGCAGCCGCTGGATCGTCCCCGCCTTGCCGGTCAGCACGAAGCTGGCGCCGCTCGCCGCCAGCGCTTCCAGCCGCGCTTCCATCTCAGCGAGATGGGCGTCGTCCGCCGAGCGTTCGAACAGCGAGACGCGCTCCAGCCCCAGCTGCTCGGCCACCCGGCAGCTCGCCTCGACATCGCCGACCTCGAAATAGCTCGCCACCGTCCGCGCGCGATCCTGCCAGGCGAGCGCATAGCCCAGGCCGATCGACGTCTCGTCGCCGAACAGCGCCAGCGGACCCGTCAGCCGACCGGTATCCAGCGAGGCGCGCGGCCCGAAGATGTCGCAGTGGTCGCCCGGTGCGGCGTCGCGCACCCAGGCGCTGCCAGGTCCCTCGCCGTGCGCGTATCCCAGGATGCATACGCGTCCCGTTTCGGTGTTCCATTCGATGGGCGTATAGGTGCGCGCGGTGAAGGCCGATCCCATCGCGATCTGGATCTTCTGCCCCGCGGTCCAGGCCACGCCCTTGAGCGCCGGCCCCTCGAGGGTGATCAGCGCGAAGCCCTCGCCCAGACGCTCGCTGGCGGTGATGGTTGCACGCTTCATCAGCAGGCGGATCAGCGCCTGGCTGATCCGGCCGGGGGCCTTGGTGCCGGGGCGTTCGGGGGATTCCATCGGCAGCATCACGACGTCCTCATCTCTTGCGCGGAGCGTTCCGTCCCGCGTTGCTTGCGAAGGACGCGGGATCACGAATTTCATAGCCATGGCAGCGGGTTACAGCGCCGAACCGGGGTCACCGCCGGGCAGTTCCGGCGCCGCGTGCAAACATCGGCGTCCGGAGCGTCCAGTCCGTCAACTTTCCCGCCGCGACCGGCTGGTTCGCTTGGAATAATCGGTTGGACTTATGGCGTCACTGCGAAGTATGGACAGAATATTATCCGATTCAGCCAATCTGGCCGGAGCCCCGCATGCCCATATTGCGCAACCTTGGTGCTAAACAGGATATGGAGGATCCAGACGCGGTGCCGCGTCCGGTGGTCACCTATGGCTTCATCACCGACGACTTCGGCAGCTTCGAGCTGGACCTCCACCGGCACGAGAAGGGCCAGATCATCCTGGCCCAGCGCGGGGCTCTGAGCTGCGAGGTCGAGGGCGGGCTGTGGATCGTCCCGCCCCGCAGCGCCATCTGGATCCCGGGCGGCGCCCTCCATTCGATCAAGGCCTCGGGCGCGCTGGAGGGTTATAACGCCTTTGTCTCGCCGGAGGTCGATGCCGGCCTCCCCCAGGGCTGCTGCGCCCTCGCCGCCACGCCCCTGCTCCGCGAGCTGATGGCCCGCGCCGCCACCCTGCCCGAGCTCTATGAGGAGACCGGCGCCAATACCCGGCTGATCGCGGTGCTGGTCGACGAGATCGCCTCTGCCCGGGTCGAGGACCTGCACCTGCCGATGCCCGCCGATGCCCGCCTGCGCCGGGTCGCGGATCTGATGATCACGGCGCCGGCCGAGCGCGGCACCATCGATGCCTGGGCCCGCCGTGCCGGCCTGAGCGAGCGCACCCTCGCCCGGCTGATCCTGCGCGAGACGGGCATGAGCTTCAGCCGCTGGCGCCAGCAGCTGGGCGTCATGCTCGCGGTCAAGTGGCTCGCCGCCGGCGCCTCGATTCAACAGGTTGCGGGCGATCTTGGCTATGAGAGCGTGCCCAGCTTCGTCACCATGTTCCGCAAGGCGCTGGGCACTTCGCCCGGCCGCTACATGGCCGAGCGCCATGCCGCGCACCATTGATCCCCATCGGGCCCGCTGGCACAAACCCCGCCGGTACCAGGGAGAAATCATGACCGCCGCCGCGCCCGCCCGGGTCGTTCGCCATCCCGCCTGAGCCACGCCTCGCCAGCCGCGCGGTGCGCCTGTTCTGGGTCGCGCTGGGCTGTTTCTTCGTCGCGCTCGGGGTGATCGGCGCGCTGCTGCCGGTGATGCCGACCACGATCTTCCTGATCCTCGCCGCCGGCTGCTTCGCCCGCGGATCCGAGCGGCTGGAGGCCTGGCTGCTCGACCATCCCAGGGTCGGCCCGCCGATCCGCCAGTGGCGCGAACAGGGCGCGATCCCGCGCAAGGGCAAGATCGCCGCCTGCGCCGGCATCGCCTTCGGCTACGGCGTCTTCTGGCTCACTGCCCGCCCCCATTTGCCCCTCGCGCTGGGCGTGGCGCTGGGCATGGCGGCCTGCGCGCTGTGGATCGTCACCCGCCCGGCACCGGTCGGCCCGGCCTAGTTCGGCCTTGACCGGCCGCCCGAAGCCGATCAAGGGCAGGCCCGTCGCCGGGTTAGCTCAGCTGGTAGAGCAGCGGTTTTGTAAACCGAAGGTCACGGGTTCGATCCCTGTACTCGGCACCACCGCCCTTTGATCGCTCAGGGCAGTATTGTCTTCAATCGCGCTGCAGGTTGCCTTGCACCCGGCTGATGGCCGGCTCCCGCCATGGCGCGCCCATTGGAAACGACGCCCCCGATACAAACCGCAAATCATCCATTTTGGATTGATTGTAAAATCATAACCCACTGTGAATTCTACCCAATAAATACTCCCGCCACCCTTGACGAATCTGCACAACTTCGAAGACAATTAATGCAACAGCCAGTGCATTCGGGGGGATGCCGTGCGAGCAATAATTGCAGTTTCACTGATTTCTTGTGCGTTACCTATCGCAGCCGCGGCCCAGCAGAATGGAAATACCGAAGCGATTCAGAAAGTAGTCGAAGGTCACCCGACCTTTGCCCGCTATGTTAATCCACTTTGCAACAAGCGCGCGAAACCCGTGCTTACAACTGCCGCGGAGCAGAGCTTTGCGCGCCTCGGCGAACTGAATAGCGCAAGCACTTCGTTCATCGCCGAAATACGGCAATGCCTCAAAAAGGCGCCCATCCAGCTCCAGGCCGCGGGGATATTTGACAGAGTCGATGTCGAAGGCACCATTACGACTGCCGGCAGGATCGGCGGCGGCATATTCTATTATGCCAAGGCACCGGATGAGGACGCCACGTCCCGCGTATCCACATTTGGCATTCGCTTGTCCGGCTATGCCGGATGGGAAGATTTCGACATTCCGTCAGTGACTTCGGGCGGCCCCGTGCAACATCGTCGCGGCAAGCGCGCGGCCAAGATCGCGGAGACGAGCCTGATCTACACGATCCAGGATCTGACCGGCGACAGCAAGTTCCCGCTCTTTCCTCTCGGGGCAGCCACGATCCACGTGACCGGCAGCTACATCGACAAGCGCACACCGATGGCCAATGTGCCGGCCTATCTCAACGAAGGCTTTTTCGACCTGAATGCCGGCGTGTCGCTCGATCAGTTCCTCGACCACGATCCCTTTGGCAGCAAGCTGAATTACTTCGTCGGCTACGAGCATATCTTCAACCGCAACTATGCGGTGCGCGATATCGGCGCGGTCAGGGTGCAATGGCGGCCGCAGAAGAACCCCGCCTTCGACAATCCCGATGTGCTCGCGGTTCACGTACAATACCGCTTCGGAAAGGACTATCGCGGCATTAGCGCCGGCCTCTCCAAGAGCTTCTGAGGATGAGCGAGCTCTTCTCCGCCGAACAGGCCCGCAAATGTCCGGTAGCAGGGTTCGCATACGCCTCGATCGCGTTGCTCGCGGGCGCGGCTGGCATCTACATGAACAACCCGAAGGAGGAGCAACCGCTCCTGGGAGCAGCCATCGTGCTCTTCATCCTCTTCACGCTCTGGTTTCTTAGCTGGGACAGCCGCGCAAGGCGGGCAGCAGGCACACCTTCCATCGACGCGAGCGGGCATCTGGTGGCCCGCAATCCGGTTCAGATCTTCCTCATCTGCCTCCTCCTGTCGGGCTGCACGATCACGATCAATCTGTACGGCACCAAATATATGGGCTCCAAAACCGGAACCCCGCCGGGTCAGCCCCCCGCGCCCACCGAAACGCCGCCTCCCACGCCCATGCCAAGCGCATCGGGCATGGCGGTCGAAGACAAGGCGGAACCCCGCCCCGCCGGCCCGGCGCCAAAGATGAGCGCCCCCAGCATCGCGCGCGCTTCGCAACCGCCCGCCGGGGAGCTCAGCCTGACGCAGAAATTCTTCCCTGGTGTCGGCCGGATACTCGGCACCGACCAACCGGCGCCCGTGGAGCCAAAACCGACCCCGGAGCCGAGCCAACCGGCGGCAGCGGGCACGATCTGGGTTCTCGTCGGCGACAAGATGCGCGCGTCCCACTATGACAGCGACATGCGCGCCCTGGCCGCATTCGACAGCCTCGCCGAAGTCCAGCGCGCGAAAGAAGGGCGCCAGGCTTTCTCGACCACAGGCCTGTCCGCCCGCAGCTGCGCCCCACAGCAATCCATCGAGGCGTGCACGCCGCGATCGCCGCTCCCGGGGAGGCACCAGGCCAGCGATTTCAAGGTCGCCGCCAATGGCGGCGTATGGGTTCAGATCGACTAGCAGGAGACATTGTGATGAGGTTGGCCTTGGTCCCGTTTGCGCTCGCGCTCTGCGCTCCCGCCCCGGTGGCGGCGGAGCAGGATTACCCAAAGCATGTCTGCCTCTCGACCAGGGCCTATGGCCAGGTGCAGGGCTTCGGCAACTTCATCTTTTCCGGCCGCGTATCCGGCAGCGGCACGGCGGGAAGCTACGGCTATTGGGTTGTTGCGATCGACGCCGGGGAAGCTGCCTGGGCGCAGAGTGGCGGCGGCGTGCGCGGTCAGACGGGTGACGTTCGCTTCGGGGTCTATAATGGCTCGGCCTATCCGCTCAGCTTCGTCGTGATCGAGGTCCCGAACGAAGGCCAATATAGCGATCTGCGCCTGCGCGCGCGTACGGGTGATCCATTGACGGTAAGCGACGGAAAGGTCGGCCCGTACCGGATAATGTCCCGCCTCAACGACTGCACCTTCGATCTGTCGTCCTCGGACCTGGCCACGGCCGTGCCGACGGTGACGTCCAATCGGTGCACTTGTCCGTGACACCGGGATGACGGGTGCGCGGAATGCTCGAGCAATATCCGAACACCCACAACAGCTCCCTTAAAAATGAAGCAAACTAATAATATATTCTCAAATCCTCACATGACTAACACAACGATCCGAAAATAAATCATCCAGTGTAAATTTAATAACCACAGAATCGGATCAATTATTACACGCAGATCGACTCGACCGAAACTATACACTCGATTACCATGGCGGGAGGACGGGGATCGAGTGACGCCGGGGAGACGTCAGCCCATCGCCTCGTTCTCCGAAAGGGGGGGACCATCATGGCCGGGATCCACATATCGAACCGGCGTGCGCTGAAGAAGCTCGAGCGCGCGCATGGCGGCGAAACGCACAAGGCCAATATCATGCTGGCCAAGGTGGGCTTCGACTATTTCGAGAAGCTGGAAGCCGTGCGGAGAGCGACAAACCTGCCACTCGAAAATGGCTTTGGCCCTTCACCGCATAATCCTGCCGGCGTGCTCGGCACGACCTATCGCAAGGACGTGAACACGCTTCCACTCTATTTCGTGGAGGTGGCCCAGGCACTGAGCGCCACGAGCCAATACAGCTTCGATCCCAATGCCATTCCGGTCGCCGCGGCGATCAAGGAGACCTTGTCGGCCTTCCAGGTTCGCATCTTCAAGCTGGCCAAGCCGTGAGGCGCGCCCGGCTTTCGGCATCGGCCGCCGCTTCGCTCGCACTCGCAAGCCAGGCCTATGCGGCGAATCCGCTGCACAAGGATGTCTGCATCCTGGATCCGGTCACGCAGCGCCAGGTGCTGGACCGCGAGAAGCTCGCGCTCTTCGTCCTCAAGGAGAAGGGTATCGGCTGGCAATTCGGGCAATGGGCGCAGGCCCAGGCCACCGCGGAAGAAGCCGCCCTCGCGGCAGCTCTGCCGCCGGGAACCACGGCCCCGCCTTCGGCCCGCCCCTCGCTCGCCGTCCGCATACTCCTGTGCAACGCGATCACCGACTGCAACTTCGACGGCAGCGACAAGCTGATCGCGGCGCAGTTCCAGATTTCGGATATCCTGGGCGACAAGAGCGGCAGCTTCTCCAATCCGCGACATGCCAAGATCGGGGAATTCTACAGCGACCCTTCAATCGTCGTGGAATGCGTGGAGCGTTCGCCGGGAAGGCCGATCGAGATCGCCGGCAGCGCACCGCCGCCGCCGGAGTTCAATCTTCCGTTGAAGCTGCGCGGCAACACCGATTCCCTGATGTTCCTGCGCGGGCAGCCCGACTTTAAGGCTGCCGAGAAGGTGAATGTGAGTTTCACCGATGACGGGATCGCCAGCAAGAAATCCGTCAAGCTGGTCGGCGTGCTGGGGTGGGCCTTTCCCTTGATCGAAGGCGCGCCGGTGGCCCCCGCCGACGATCCGCGCCCCCATCCGCCTGCCTATGCCAATCTCGAGTTGATCCCCTATGCCGGGATCAACCACGACTTGTCGCGCGTGACTGGCCAGGCCCGGAAAGTCACCTCCAAGGACTGGCGCCTGGGAGCCGTCCTGATCGGACGCCAGAGTTCCAGTTTCGGCTCCGGCGACAAAGCCGGCTGGTCCCTGATGCACGTCATGGAGATGCGCCCGGAGCTGCTCTTCGACGACGTCAACCATGCCCAGATCGCCAGCGTCAGTCTTCGCTATATGCCGGTTGCGAGCGAGATCTTCGGACTCCCGGTCGGTCTCAATGCCTATCGGCGTATCGTCCCCAGCCGGGAATATTTCTTCTCCTATCGCCCGATCTTCGACATTCGCTTCAACAACGGCACCTTCACGAAGCAGGGGGATCGGCCCGATCTTCAGGCGCAGGATTTCAGCCGTATCGGCACCCAGTTCGGTTTCGCGATCAGCCACGACAATTTCCGCTTCCCGATCGATCTGACCGTCACCGAAACCTATATGCACGCATTGTCGGGCTATCCCCGGGACCTGTCGCAATTCCGGTCCGTGCTCTCCCTGAGCTTCGACACGAACAATTATTTCGGCCTCGACCTCAGCTATGTGAAAGGCAAGCGGGAAGACCTGCTTGCCCGCGAGGAGAAATGGAGCGTGGCCTTCACTGCCCGCTATTAGGACAGCTTTCGTCGCCAGCACGCCATAGTAACGCCTGCGCCGGGAATGCCCTGAGAACAGGACGCATGGAATTGGCCCCATTCCAGAACAACCTGCTGCACGGCTATTGCATGACATCCCGCGGGCGAACATCATGCACTTCAAGCTTGAACGAGCGGGGGCCACATGGATGTAGTTGTGCTGGCGGGAGCCGCGGTTGCGGTGATATTGCCCTTCCTTGGGCAGGTGACAGGCGGCGTCGCGGGAAAACTGGGCGAGAAGGCAGTGGAGACTGGCGGGCAATTGGTCGCCTGGATCCGCACGAAAGCCAGTGGCGATACCGTGGCAGCGCTCGAGCATCTGGAAGCAGCTCCCGACGATCCCGCCCTTCGCAAGAATCTGGAAACCGCCCTCACCCGCCAGCTTGAGGCCGCGCCTGTCGACGCCGCGGAGCTGGAGGCGCTTCTCAGAGTCTACCAGGTCACGATCGACAATCGCGGTGCGGTAAGCAATTCGGGCACCATGACCGGCGTGGTCACCAACTCCAGCAACGTATCCGTTCAGATCGGAAACTGAAGCCGCGACATCGGCTGCGTGCCGGGGGTGATCCATGAAGAATTCCGATGCCCCCGCCGGAATGTCGGCGAGTGCGGCGAAACATGGCGGCGGCGGCGAACCGGACAATGTCGCGCAGCTCATCGACGCCATCCAGCCCTTCCTGTCAGGTGCAGAGAGGCAGGGCGCGCTCCCGCAGGGCGCGTCGATCATCATCAATTTCCACAATCAGGGTGGCATCTACAATACGGGTACCGCGCAGGGGATCGTCCTGGGCTCATCGGACGTCAACCTGACCCTCGACCAGCGATCGGATCGAGAGGACGCCCCGGCCGCCGCGCAGGAAGCGGATCTCGACACCTGGTTCGACACCGATCTCGAGCCGCGGGAGCGCTGTCTCACCATTGCCGTCGCCTTCCTGCCGGGAGCGTCCTTTACGGCGATACTCGATGCCTGCGACCGGCTCGCGACGGCCCTTCTTCCCGATGCGCAACGCGCCGGCGCGGGAGGATTCGGCAAATCGCGCTCGGCCCAGCTGCGCCGGATCCAGGCCATCGTCGAGGACGGAGACGCCGGGGAACAGGTCCGTTTCGCCGAGGCCGAGCGCTACGATCTGATCCGGCGATATATCTGGGAGGAACGGACCGACATACGCGGCCGCCTGGTGCAATGGATGGCTGAACTGGCACGCGAGGGAGACACCCGAACCGCCCTGGCCTTGGGCGTGGGCGTGGGCGCCTGCGCAAGCTTCGCGTTCGCGAGCATGTTCGATTCGATCCTGATGCCCTGGGTTCGGAAGCCCATGGAGCAGTCGCTGCTCGCCACCGGCGAAGCGCTTGGCGTGGCCGTGCAGACCTCACCGCGATCGAAGGAGCAGATCGTTCGCCGGTTGCAGGAATGGGCAGGCGCCGGAGCGACGGACGAGGAACGGATCCGGGCAATCCGGCTTTGCGCTTCGTCATGGGGCGCGATCGAGCTCGACGAGGCGCTCGCCCTTCTGCACCGCGCGGAGAGCCTGGCCCCGCACCGTCTCTTCGAACCTGTCCAGCGCGCGATCGACTTCTACTGGGCATGGGCCTCGCTGGTCCCGGATACCGCCGCACGGATCGCCGAACAGTTGGCAAAGGGGCTGGAACGCTGGGATAACGGCGATCGCCAGTCGGTGGTCTGCATCCTTCCGATGGTCCACCTCGCCCACGCGATCCACGCGGAGACGGGCTATCTCAAGGACGAGCAGGCCAGCACGGCCCCGCTATTGCTGCGACGCCCCTTTCGGGATTCAGGTGGCCTGGAAGCGGTTGCCCCCTGGCTCGAGCGCGGCGTTCGGAACCGCCACACCAGAGGCTTTGTCCGGTCGGTTCTCGAAAGCCTGCTGGAGCGCGCGCGCGAACTCGGTCTGCGGGACGACTTCGCCATGGTCGCCACCGCGATGCTTAACGCCGCGACGGATGAGGATGGTCGCGCGCGCATCCGCTATTTTGCCGAAAGCTGGAAGATCACGCTTGGCCAACAGGATCGGGGGACATGAATATGAGTTCCGAAGACTCGCTGCTCGTCGATCGCGGCCAGAAGCTGCCGGAAGCCAGGGTGGGCTGGGCGCTGATCGCCATCGGCAAGGGAACGCCCAAACGGATCACGGACTATCGCCTCTCGATCAGCGAGAAGCTGCTAGCTCGATACAGCTTTGTCGAGGTCGACACTTCAGACAAGATCTTCGAAGAGAAAATGAAGCTGCCGACCTGGACGCCGGGGCTTCATTATATCGCTGAGCTGACGGTTGAGTATCGGGTCGAAGACCCCGTCGTCGCGGCACAACGGGGCACAAGGCTGATCTGGCCGAGAATCCGCTCGACCGTGCTGGCCAAGCTGTCCGAGGCGAGCCAGCTGGCACCCGAACGGCCGGCGGCCGCCCCGGACGCCAAGCCGCCGGCCCGCAGGAAAGGCCGGGCCGTGGCCGTGAACAACTCGGAAAAGGCAGCCCCCGCAAGCGAGAGCCATGCCACGCTTCAGCTCGGCGATCTGAGCAACGCGCAGCAAAAGGTCAACGCGGCGTGCGCGCACCTGCTGTCCACCGATCCCCTGCTGGACCGCGGGATCACGTTGCTCGCCCTGAGCGCGACGCTGAGCCTGGAAGGCGAGGCGGCAAAGCACGCCGGTACGATTGGCATGACCGGATTGCGGATCGCAGCGCAGGATGCCGAGCATGCGGTGGAGGAGGAACTCCGGAAGAAGAAGGAAGTCCTGCTGTCCAAGGGCGTTCGCGGGATCTTCGCCGAAGCGTTGCGCACCACACCGAACATGCTCAGCAACCTGCTGGAGCAGCTGTCGAGCCTGGAGCGCGAACGGTATGGAAACGAGCTCTCGATCATGCGCGAGCTATTTGCCCAAGGGCATCTGGAGGGCCACCACCTCCCACCGGACGTCCGCGACGAATTCCTGAAGAGCGTGCTCAACAAGGCATCCCTGGGCGAAATTCTCATGCTCGGCGAGGCGGCGAAAGGCACCGTCGCCTCGATCGAAGACAAATCCGCAAGCTGATCGGTAGGCCCGTTGTTCAACTGGATCGCAGACCTTGCGCTGGCCCTGGACTTCCCCTTGGGGTTCCTCCTTCTGTGCGCGGCCTTGGGCGGTGCGCTATGGCTGGGCATTGGGCTGGCCAGGCGAGGCTATCTCCACGCCAGCTATTATGTGATCACCTGGCAGCGTGAGCGCGGCATGGCGCCTGTCCAGCTCCAATATGATCTCGAACAATTGGTGGATGGCGCGCCCAGGGTCGTCAGAGCGGTTCTGCGCATCGTCGCGATCCTGCTCGTCTTCGGGCTGATACTCCATCTGCTGCGCGAATATCTGCCATTCGCGTTCCTGCAACGCCTGGAACTCGTGCTGTCAGGCAGCGCAGAAACCGTCTTCCGTCAACTGACCGGAACGCCGACCACCGGCTGACGGCGGGTGCCGATGTGCCTCGCCGATCTGGTCCTCGCACGCAGCACCGCTCACGCCATCAGGCGATAGCCCACCCCAGGCTCGTTGCGGATCGCCGAAGGCACCGCCGGATCCTCCTCCAGCTTGCGGCGCACGCCCCGCGCGGCAACCCGCAGATACTCCACGTCATTCTCGTGCCCCGGCCCCCAGACGGTGCGGAGAAGCTGGCTGTGCGTCACCACCCGGCCGGGATGCTTGGCCAGTTCGGCGAGGAAGCCGAATTCCTTCGGCGTAAGGTGCACCTCCTCCCCGGCCTTGCGGACCAGCCGGGCGCCGAGATCGACCTCGACCGTGCCGAAGCGGACCACCGGCATCTCGGCCTCGGCGGAGAGGCGGTGGCGCAGCGCGGTGCGGATGCGGGCCAGCACTTCCTCGGTATCGAAGGGCTTGGTGACATAGTCATCCGCGCCGAGATCGAGCGCGGTGACCTTCTGCTCGGTCGCATCGCGCGCCGAGACGACCAGTACCGACGCGCCCGCCGCCTTGAGCAACGGCACCAGCTCCAGCCCGTCGCGATCGGGCAAGCCGAGGTCGAGCAGCACCGCCTCGGGCTTGTCGATCTGCACCGCGGTCAGCGCATCGCGCGCGCTGCCGGCCTCGACCACGCGGTAACCGACGCGGGTGAGCCCGGCGCTCAGCAGGCGGCGGATGGCGGGCTCGTCGTCCACCACGAGGATCTTGGGCTGCTGGCTCATTCGCCGGCGCTTCCTTTGCGCAACAGGGTTTCGGGAAAGCGGATCGTGAACACCGCGCCGTCGCGATCGGTGCGGTTGGCCGCATAGACGGACAGGCCCATCGCCTCGGCAAAGCCCTTGACGATGGCAAGGCCCAGGCCCGTGCCACCCTTGCGGTCCGAGCCCTCGATCCGGGTGAAGGTCTCGAAGATCCGCGCCTCGTCGCCCGGCGGCAGGCCGGGACCTTCATCGGTGACGCTCAGGGTCATGCTGCCCGGCTGGCGGCGCGCGGCGATCAGGATCGGCGAGCCGGGGTCGCCATATTTGCCGGCATTCTCGATCAGGTTGATCAGACAGTGGTGGAACAGCTGCGGATCGACCGAGACGAACGGCAGCTCTGGGGGCACGTCGAGCCGGATCGGATGATCCTCCAGCACGCGGCGCAGGTCATGCACCGCCGCCGCCGCCGCCTCGGCGAGGTCGACCGGCTCGATCGACTGGTGGAGCGCACCCGCCTCGATCCGGACCATGTCGAGCAGATTGGCGACGAAGCGGTTGAGCCGCTCCGCCTCGGACCGGGCAGCGGAGAGCTGCTCGCCCTGCAGGTCGCTCGCCGGCTGCATCTCGCCGAGCATGCCGAGGATCGTGGTGAGCGGGGTGCGCAGGTCGTGGCTTACCGAGGAGAGCAAGGCGGCGCGCAGCCGGTCGCGTTCCTTGAGCTGGGTGATCGTCGCCATCTCGGTCTCCAGCGAGACGCGCTCCAGCGCCAGCGCGGCCTGGTCGATCAGGCTGAGCAGCAGCGGCAGCTGGTCCGAGCGGAGCGGTGCCGTCGCATCGGGATTGGCGAGACCGAACACGCCGAGGACACGGTCGCCGGTGGCCAGCGGGTTGAACAGCCATTCGGAGGCCGTGAGCGTGTCCGAGCCGCGGCCCGCGGGCTGATTCTGGTCATAGGCCCATTGCGCTGCAGCCAGTTCGAGCGTTTCCAGCCCCGGATCGGCAGGGTGCGCGGCGGCAAGGTCGAGCCGGCCGCCCTCCGGCAGGAGCAGTACCGTATGGGCGCCGAACAGGCGGGCGACCTCAGCGCAGAGCACCGCACCCAGCTCTTCACGGGTGCTCAAGCCCGTAAGCATCCGGGCAAAGCCGGCGAGCGAGCTGTTCTGCGTGGCGCTGCGTCGCGCCAGGTCCGCCTGCACGCGAACACGCGCGGCGAGCTGGCTGGAGACGATCGCGACGCCGAGCAGCACCAGCACGGTCAGGATGTTGCGCGGGTCCTGGATGGTGAAGGTGTGGGTCGGCGGGATGAAGAAGAAATTATAGGCGAGCGACGAGGCCAGCCCCGTAATCACGCCCGGCCACACTCCATAGCGCGTCGCGGCGACCATCACCGGCAGCAGGTAGAGCAGGCCGATATTGGTGATCGCGCCCTCGGGGAACAGTGCGCCGACCAGCGTCACCAGCGCGGTGAGGCCAAGCGATACGACATAGCCCTCGCGCGATCCCAGATCGATCGCGGGCCGCATGGTCGCGGCACGCGCCTCCACGGCCATTGGAAGCACGTGCACCGCCATCCCCGGCGTCTCGCGCACCAGCTTGTCGACCACCGAACCGTGGCGCAGCTCGAACCAGCGCGAACGCACCGACTTGCCGACGATCAGCTGGGTGGCGCGGGCTTCGGTGGTGAAGCGCTTGAGCCCCTCGATCACCGATTCTGCCGGCACTGTCGCCACCTGCCCGCCCAGCTGGCTGGCGAGATGGAGCGAGGCGGCAACCTGGGCATTCTCGGCATCGCTCAGCCGGGCGGTGCGCGGCGTCTCGATATGCACGGCGGTCCAGGGCGCGCGCAGGCCGTCGGCGATGCGCTTGGCGGCGCGGACCAGCTCGGCCGAGCCCGGCAACTCGCTCACCGCCACCACCAGCCGCTCGCTCGCCGCCCAGGTGCCCGCCAGCGCATGGGTCCGCAGATAATCGAGCATCTGCGCATCGACCGCCTGGGCAGCCCGGCGCAGCGCCAGCTCGCGCAGCGCGGTGAGGTTCGACTTGGAAAAGAAATGGCCGAGCGCCCGCGTCGCTTCCTCAGGCACATAGACCTTGCCCTCGCGCAGCCGCTCGATCAGCTCGTCGGGCGGCAGATCGACGATCTCGATGTCCGCCGCTTCAAGCACGCGGTCCGGCACCGTCTCGCGCACCCGCACCTTTGTGAAGCTGGCGACGACGTCGTTCAGGCTTTCGAGGTGCTGGATGTTGACCGTCGAGAAAACGTCGATCCCCGCCGCGAGCAGTTCTTCAACATCCTGATAGCGCTTGTCGTGCCGGCTGCCGGGGGCGTTGGTGTGGGCGAGCTCATCGACCAGCACCAGCGCAGGCGCGCGGGCGAGGATCGCGTCGATATCCATCTCGGCGATGCTGCGGCCATGATACTCCACCGGCCGGCGCGGCACGATCTCGAGACCATGGACCAAAGCCTCGGTCTCGGCTCGGCCATGCGTCTCGACCACCCCGATGACGACGTCCACGCCCGCCTTGCGCCGCGCCGCGGCCTCGGTGAGCATTTCATAGGTCTTGCCAACCCCTGGCGCCGCGCCGAGGAACACCTTCAGTCGGCCAACGCCCTCCTGCGCGGCGGCGCGCAGAAGGGCATCAGGATCGGGTCGATTGTCTTCCGCGCTCACTCGGCCGCTTTTGCGCCCGAGGCCACCCGCTTGTCGAGGTCGCGATTGAGCGCGAGTACATTGACACGCGGCTCACCCAGGAAGCCGAGCAGCGGCTGCTCGACATGGGCGTTCACGATCGCGCGCACCTTCTCCACGCTCAAACCGCGCGCCTTGGCTACGCGATCGACCTGGTAAAAGGCCGCCTCGGGGCTGATTTCAGGGTCGAGCCCCGAGGCGGAGGTGGTCACCAGATCGGCGGGAACCGAGTTTCCTGGTGTGGTGCGGGTCGCGGCGATGTCCTTCGCCACGCGATCGGAAAGGGCCTGGGAGGCCGGGCCGAGGTTCGAGCCGGCAGAAGCGGTCGGGTCGTTGCCATTGGCGCCAGCGGCGGAGAGGCGGCCGTGGAAATAGCCGGGGCTGGCGAAGTTCTGGCCGAGCAGCTCGGAGCCGCGGATCTGGCCATTCTCCTCGATCAGGCTGCCATTGGCCTGATGCGGGAAGGCGACCTGGCCGATGCCCGTGAGCGCCGCCGGATAGGCGATGCCGAGCAGGGCGGCGAAGAGCAGCGTCAGGACAAGTGCCGGACGGAGCGCGGTGGTGAAATCCTTGAGCATTGGTTTCTTCCTTCAAAGCCCCTCCCCTTCAGGGGAGGGGTTTGGGGTGGGGCCTGTCCGCGAGGTCAGGTCTCGGTGAGACACCTGCCCCACCCCCATCCCCTCCCCTGAAGGGGAGGGGCGATTTTGGTCACGCCAGTCCCAGTCCGGCGACGACCAGATCGATCAACTTGATCCCCACGAACGGCGCGACCACGCCGCCCAGGCCGTAGATCGCCAGGTTGCGGGCAAGCAGCGGGCCAGCGCCGATCGGCCGATACTTCACGCCCTTCAGCGCCAGCGGAACGAGGCACGGGATGATCAGCGCGTTGAAGATGATCGCCGAGAGGATCGCGCTTTGCGGGCTCGCGAGCTGCATCACGTTGAGCACGCCGAGCGACGGATAAAGCGCGATGAACATCGCCGGGATGATCGCGAAATACTTCGCGATATCGTTCGCCACCGAGAAGGTGGTCAGCGCGCCACGCGTCATCAGCAGCTGCTTGCCGAGGCCGACGATCTCGATGAGCTTGGTCGGATCGCTGTCGAGATCGACCATGTTGCCCGCCTCGCGCGCGGCCTGGGTGCCGGTGTTCATCGCCACGCCGACGTCCGACTGGGCGAGCGCCGGGGCGTCGTTGGTGCCGTCGCCGCACATCGCGACCAGGCGCCCGCCCTGCTGCTCCTTGCGGATCAGCGCGAGCTTGTCCTCCGGGGTGGCTTCCGCGAGGAAGTCATCCACGCCTGCCTCGGCCGCGATCGCCGCAGCGGTCAGCGGGTTGTCGCCGGTGATCATCACCGTGCGGATGCCCATCCGGCGCAGCTCGCCGAACCGCTCGCGCACGCCGGCCTTCACCACGTCCTTGAGCGCGATCACGCCGAGCAGCCGGCCATCCTCGGCCACCGCGAGCGGGGTCTGCCCCTGGCGGGCAATCTCTTCCGAAACGCGGCGCATGTCGCCGGCCACTGCGGTGTCGCCCAGCCCCGGATGGGCGCGCAGGATCGCATCGACCGCGCCCTTCTGGATCAGGTTCTCGCCCATGCGAACACCCGAGATGCGGGTCTGCGCGGTGAACGGAATGATCTCCGCGCCTTCGGGCAGTGCCTTGGTCGCGACCGCGTACTTGCCCTGGGCGAGCGTGACGACCGAACGACCTTCGGGCGTCTCGTCGGCAAGGCTGGCGAGCAAGGCAGCCCGTGCCAGCTCGTCGGTCGAGATGCCGCCCAGCGGGCGGAACTCGCTGGCCGCACGGTCACCGATGGTGATCGTGCCGGTCTTGTCGAGCAGCAGCACGTCGATGTCGCCAGCCGCTTCCACCGCGCGGCCCGACTTGGCGAGCACGTTGAAGCGGACGAGACGGTCCATGCCGGCGATGCCGATCGCCGAGAGCAAGGCCGCGATCGTGGTCGGGATCAGGGTGATCAGCAGCGCCGCCAGGATCGCCACCGGCACCTGGCCACCAGCGTAGGACGCGAAGCCCGGGATGGTCGAGACGGCAATCAGGAAGATGATCGTCAGGCCAACGAGCAGGATCGTCAGCGCGATCTCGTTCGGGGTCTTCTGGCGCTCGGCGCCTTCGACCAGCGCGATCATGCGATCGAGGAAGCCCTGGCCCGGCTCCTGGGTGACGCGGACCTTGATCTGGTCCGAGATCACCCGGGTACCGGCGGTCACGGCCGAGCGATCGCCGCCCGCCTCGCGGATCACCGGCGCGCTTTCGCCGGTGATCGCGCTTTCGTTGACCGAGGCGACGCCTTCGATCACCTCGCCGTCCGCCGGGATCAGGTCACCGGTATGGACGAGGACGATTTCGCCCTTCTTGAGCTGCGAGGCGGGAACGGTCTTGCCGTTCGGGAGCTTCGCGGTGAGCTCGGACTTGGTGGCGCGCAGCGAGGCGGCCTGGGCACGACCCCTGCCCTCCGCCAGCGCCTCGGCAAAGGTGCCGAACAACACGGTGAGCCAGAGCCAGACGATCAGCTGGATCTGGAAGCCCAGCGTCAGGCTGGTGCCGCCGATGAACAGCAGCATGGTGAGCAGCAGCGCCACCACGGCGGTGGTGAAGAGCACGGGGTTCTTCACCAGCTGGCGTGGATCGAGCTTCTTGAACGCGTCGCCGATGGCAGGGCCGATCAGGGACGGCGTGAACATGGTTGCGGTCGTCATGGAATTGGACCTCAGAAGAGCTGGCCATGGATCATCGCGAGATGATCGGCGATGGGACCGAGCGCGAGGCTGGGGAGGAACGTCAGGCCGCCCAGCACCAGGATGATGCCGACGAGCAGGCCGATCCAGAGCAGGCCGGTGGTCGGGAACGAACCGGCGCTCTCGGGGTGCACCTTCTTCGCGGCCAGGCTGCCGGCGATGGCGAGCACGGGCACGATGATGAAGAAGCGGCCCACCCACATCGCGACGCCCAGCAGCCCGTTGTAGAAGGGCGTGCCCGAAGTGATGCCGGCGAATGCCGAGCCGTTATTGGCGGCAGCGGAGGTGAAGGCGTAGAGTATCTCGCTGAAGCCGTGCGGCCCCTTGTTGAGCGGCCCCGCCAGGCCCGCGGGCAAGACCGAGGCAAGCGCGGTTCCGCCCAGGATCATCAGCGGCAGCACCGCGATGGCGAGGACGGCGAACTTCACTTCGCGGCTCTCGATCTTCTTGCCGACATATTCCGGCGTGCGCCCGACCATCAGGCCCGCGACGAACACCGCGAGGATGGCGAAGAGCAGGAAGCCGTAGATGCCCGCGCCGACGCCACCGACCACGACTTCGCCGAGCTGCATGTTGAACAGCGGCACCAGCCCGCCGATCGCGGTGAAGCTGTCGTGCATCGCATTGACCGCGCCGCACGAGGCCGCGGTGGTCACGGTGGCGAAGAGCGCGCTCGCGGCGATGCCGAAGCGGGTTTCCTTGCCTTCCATGTTGCCGCCCGGCAGGCCCAGGTGATGCAGCACGGGGTTACCGGCGGCTTCCTGCCAATAGGTCACGCCCGCGCCGATCAGGAACAGGGTGAGCATCGCGGCGAGGATCGCCCAGCCCTGACGGGCGTTACCCACCGCCTTGCCGAAGGTGTAGGTCAGGCCGACGCCGAGGACGAAGATCGACAGCATCTGGATGAAGTTGGTCAGCGCGCTCGGGTTCTCGAACGGATGCGCCGAGTTGGCGTTGAAGAAGCCGCCGCCATTGGTGCCGAGCATCTTGATCGCTTCCTGCGAAGCGACCGGCCCGAGCACGATCGACTGCTTGGCGCCCTCGAGCGTGGTCGCATCGACGATCGTGCCGAAGGTCTGCGGCACGCCGCTGGCGATCAGGTAGATCGCATAGGCCACGCAGATCGGCAGCAGGACGTAGAGCGTCACGCGGGTCATGTCGGCCCAGAAATTGCCGATGCCCGAGGCCTGCTTGCGGGCGAAGCCGCGGAACAGCGCGAAGGCGATGGCGATACCGGTGGCCGCCGACAGGAAGTTGTGGATGGTCAGCCCCAGCATCTGGCTGAGGTTCGAGAGCGCACCCTCGCCTGCATACCATTGCCAGTTGGTGTTGGTGGTGAAGCTGATCGCCACGTTCATCGCGCCGTCGGGCGAGAGGCCGGCGAGCCCGCGCGGGTTCATCGGCAGCACGTCCTGGAAGCGCAGCACGAGATAGGTGAAGAGCAAAGTCACCAGCTGGAAGGCCAGCATGTGCAGCGCATAGCGACGCCAGCTCTGCTCGGCGTTGGGATCGACGCCGGCAAGCTTGTAGAAGCCGCGCTCGACCGGGCCGAGCACGGTGTGGAGCGGCGTGCGCCGCCCTTCATAAATGGCGAACAGCCACAGCCCCACCGGCTTTGCGAGCGCGACGAGGATGAGCGTGAAGACGAGGATCAGCATCCAGCCCTGGACGGTCATGGAAGGCTCCGATCAGAAACGCTCGGGCCGGACGAGCACGGCCACGAGATAAAGGAGCAGGCCCAGCGCTGTGAGCCCGGCGAGAAGTAGCGGTAGCGGCATGGTGGTTCTCCTCAGGCCTGGTCGCAGAGGCGGACACAGGCGAGGGTGAGCAGGAACAGCCCTGCCAACACCCCCAGCCAGATCAGGTCGGTCATGGTTTTCTTCCCTATTGGCGGCGATCGAAGCGGGTCTTGTCGAAGCGAATGTGGCGGGGCGGCACCGGTATCAGCCGGAACAGGCCGGGCCCCTCGATCAACAGCGCCCAACCGAGCGTCCAGGCGACGACGCCCGAAAGGGCTTCGCCAAATTCAGCCGGAGTGGCGTTGTGCTGCGGTGGACGATTCATCGAAACGACGAGCGTCCAAACCGCAAGCGCGCAGGCGCCGAGCAGCAATACGCCGCCGAAGCGCAGCCAAAGCTGCGCAGGCCAGCCGCCCTCGCCTTGTTCCATCCGACGCAACAACACCCACACGGTGAGACTCCCACATTGGTCGGCTCGCGATGTGGTCTCGGGGGGAGTTAAGGTTCCACGGGGAAGTTGGAACCCACCATAAAGATTCCATAAAATCGTTGGCTGAGGCCGGAACCTCTGGATACTAGGCGGGTTCGACGGCGCCGAGGGCGGTGCCGGCAAACGAAAGATTCGCCTTGGAAGCGACACAAGCGGCCGATCAGCACGGCCATCAGGATCGGCTCGGCACGCTCGCAGTGGGTGCGATCGGGGTCGTGTTCGGCGATATCGGCACCTCGCCGCTCTATTCGCTCAAGGAAAGCTTCATCGGCCACCATCCGCTGGCGGTGGATCGCGCGCATATCTTCGGGGTGCTGTCGCTGGTCTTCTGGACGATGATGCTGGTGGTCACCGTCAAGTACGTCTTCATCATCCTGCGCGCCGACAACAAGGGCGAAGGCGGCAGCCTGGCGCTGCTGGCCCTGATCCAGCGCAAGCTGGGCGAAACCCGCTGGACGCCCTGGATCGTCGCGCTCGGCGTGATCGCCACCGCGCTCTTCTATGGCGATGCGATCATCACACCTGCGGTCTCGGTGCTCTCCGCGGTCGAGGGCCTCGCCACGGTCCAGGGTTCGCTGTCCCAGCTCGTGCTGCCGATCAGCATCGTCATCCTGATCGGCCTGTTCGCCATCCAGTCGCACGGCACCGCGCGGGTGGGCCGGTTGTTCGGCCCGGTGATGATCTTCTACTTCATCGTGATCGCGGTGCTCGGCGTGGTCGGCATCGCCAAGAGCCCCGACATCCTCTGGGCGCTCAATCCCTGGTACGCGCTCCATTTCTTCACGCTCGATCCGCTGCTCGCCTTCCTGGCGCTGGGATCTGTGGTGCTGGCGGTGACCGGCGCCGAAGCGCTCTATGCAGACATGGGCCATTTCGGGCGCAAGGCGATCATGGTCTCCTGGCTCTACATCGCCTTCCCCTGCCTGATGCTCAACTATCTCGGCCAGTCGGCGCTGCTGCTGAGCAGCCCGGCCTCGGTGGAGAACCCGTTCTTCCTGCTGGCGCCCGAATGGGCCCGCCTCCCCCTCGTCATCCTCGCGACCGCGGCAACGGTGATCGCCAGCCAGGCGGTGATCTCGGGCGCCTTCTCGGTCACCCAGCAGGCGGTCCAGCTCGGCTTCCTGCCCCGCCTGCGCATCCTCCACACCAGCGCGAAGGCGGCGGGGCAGATCTATGTGCCGCTCGCCAACTGGCTGCTGCTGATCATGGTGATCCTGCTCGTCCTCGGCTTCCGCAGCTCGAGCAACCTCGCCGCCGCCTATGGCATCGCGGTGACGGGCACGATGTTCATCACCGCCTGCATGCTCGGCGTGCTGACCTTCGCGGTGTGGAAATGGCCGCCGGTGCTGGCCGGCCTGGTCACCGGTGGCTTCCTGCTGATCGACGGGCTCTACTTCGCCTCGAACGTCACCAAGATTCCCGATGGCGGCTGGTTCCCGCTGCTCGTCGCCGCGATCGTCTTCATCCTGCTCACCACCTGGGCGACCGGCCGCAAGCTGGTCCGCGCGCGGCTGCACGAAGGTGCGATGCCGATCGAGATCTTCATCCAGTCCGCCGGCCATTCGGTCCAGCGCGTGGGCGGCACCGCGGTGTTCCTCGCCAGCACCGACGACATCCCGCCGGCGCTGCTCCACAACCTCAAGCACAACAAGGTGCTGCACGAGCGTGTGATCATCCTCACCGTCGCGATCGAGCAGGTGCCGCATGTCGCGCCCGAACAGCGCGCGGAAGTGAAGCCACTGGGCCAGGGCTTCTACCGTACGATCCTCCACTATGGCTTCATGGACGAGATCGACATTCCCCTGGCGCTGCACGCGCTCGGCGATGCCGCGGGCGAGAAGTTCAAGGCGATGGAGACCAGCTATTTCCTCGCCCGCCAGACGCTGATCGCCTCGTCGCGGCCCGGCATGGCGATCTGGCGCGAGAAGCTGTTCGCCTGGATGGTCCGCAACGCCGAAAGTGCGATGGAGTTCTTCAAGCTGCCGACCAACCGCGTCGTCGAGCTGGGCAGCCAGGTGGAGATCTGAAAGGCCCCGGGCCAATATTCAACAGTTCGTCATGCTGAACTCGTTTCAGCATCCAACCTTCTTCCAGAGGGTATCGCCGATGGAGGGTTGGACCCTGAAACAAGTTCAGGGTGACGGTCCAGATGGTCGGGCCAAAGCTTCCCCGCCGGACACAAAACAGCCGGCGCACGGAGGCGTGGCGCCGGCCAGGAAGTCAGGGAAACATGCCGGGGAAGACTGGAGCGACGCCGGGGCGCCGCTCCACTCCCTCCCCCCGAAGATCAGAAGATCATGCGCAGGCCCGCCGTGATGATCCGGCCGGTGCTGGCATAGGTCTGGGTCACCGGGCTCGCGGCGTACATGGTGCGGTACTGCGGCTCGTTGGTCATGTTGCGGCCCTCGAGCGACAGCTTGGCGAACTTCGTGACCGCGTAGGAGACCGCGAAGTCGATGTTCAGCTGGTCCTCGTTATAGCCGAAGTCCGCGAACACCGGCGAGTTGCAGGGGCCGCCGCCGACGGTGGTGGTGCCCACCGAGCAGGTGCCGGTCGCCAGAGGGAAACGGTTCACATAGCGGGTGCGATAGGCGCCCGAGACGCGCGCCGAGAACTTGCTGTCCTCATAGTAGAGCGTCGCGTTGAACGAGTCCGGCGAGGTGTTGAGGAACGGCCCTTCGGCATAGCTGTTCACCGCGGTGCCCGACACCGTCTGGCTGGTGTTGAGCACGGTGCCGGTCAGGTAGCTGAGGCTGGATTCGATGTGCGTGTAGTTCGCGGTCACGCCGAAATGCTTCAGGAAGCCCGGCAGGAAGAAGAAGTCGGTCTGCAGATTGACTTCGATGCCCTTGATGTCGCCGCCCGGCGCGTCCTGGTACTGGCGCACTGCCCAGGTACCGCCGCTGGTGGTGTAGTTCAGCAGCGCCGGGTTGGTGATGAAGGTCAGCACCTGCTGGTAGACATCGGGCTCGAACACCGCCGATAGCGGGGCCTCGAGCGCGATCTGCTGCGGGAAGGTATCGATCTTCTTCTTGAACAGGTTGACCGCGAGCAGCCCGTTGTGCGCGAAATACTTTTCGAAGCTCAGGTCGAGGTTCGTCGCGCGGAACGGGTTGAGATAGGGGTTGCCCACCGTCAGCGACGGCGCCGTGCCGTTCGCGTTCAGGCTGGTGGTGAAGGCCGTGGTGCCCGGCGTCAGGCTCGCGAGCTGCGGGCGCGACATCACCTTGGAAGCGGCGAAGCGGATCAGGAAGTTGTCGGCAACTTCCCAGTTCGCGTTCATCGAGGGCAGCCAGTCCCAATATTCGTTCTTGGCGGTCACCGCGAGGCCGGCGACGCCATCGGCGCCGCCGACATTGCCCGAGCCCGAGACCCGGGTATTGGCAACGCGCAGGCCGACATTGCCGCGCAGCGGACGGCCGAGCAGGTTCACGTTATAATCGACCTGGAAGAAGCCCGAGACGTCGGTCTCGGTCACGCCCGAGCGCTGACGCCCGTCGACCACCGCGCGGAAATCGCCCCACTTGTTCACGCAGTTGCAGTTGATGCCGAACTGATTGATGAACTTGTTGATATCCGGCGCATAATAGCTGGTCGGCGTGCCCTGCGACACGGTCAGCCCCTTGCCGAAGCCGATGGTCTGGCCAAGATCGGTGATGCTGAGCTTGGATTCCGCCAGCGTCGGGTTGATCGCCTCGATCGACTGGTTGCGGCGGCCCTGGTCGCCGACATAGGCGAATTCCTTGGCCGTGCCGCCGAAGCGGATCGACATCTCGGGCAGCGCTTCATAGGTGAAGTTGACCCGCGCCACCTTGAACTCGTTGTCCACGCTGTTGGTGAAGTAGCGGATCGTCGAAAGACCCTTCACCAGCGTCCAGTTGTTCGGGTTCGCAACGTCGAAGCCCGGGTTGAACACCGGCATCTTGCCGTCGCCGCGCGCGTCGAAGGTGTAGCCGTCCTTGTCGATCGCGTTGAACTCGGCGAGCAGGCCATATGCGCGGAATTCGGACTTGGACCAGCCGCCGGTCGCATCGGCATAGAAGCCCGGCGCGAACTCCTGGTGGACGTTCAGCGTCACCTGCTTGAAGTCGGTGCGGCCATACTGGGTGTCGGCGAAGCTGCGCCAGTCGACATCGTCGAGCACCATATAGTCGGCCTGGCCGGCGCCATTGACATGCGCTTCGCGGATCTTGGTGTTCGGGCGGCCGAGCAGCTCGTTGTAATAGCCGGTCTGGTTCGCGGTCGCGACATAGCCGGGCGAGGCCGGATTGTTGTAATAGTCGAACGGGTTGAGGTTGTTCGGGTTGAGGCTGTTGAAATAGCCCGTCAGCGGCGTCTGGCCGACGCCGTTGCCCGCCTGGTCGCCGTTGCAGTCGATGATCGCGCTCGGCACGCAGTTCGCATAGAGCGCGACGCGGTCGGCATAGCCATTGGCGGTGCCGACGGCGCGCAGGCCGGCGGTGCCGGTGCCGACGACGCGGGCATTGGTGCCGTTGCGGTTCAGGCCGATCGGCGTGATGCCGGTGTTGTTGCTGTTCTGGTCGTAGCGCGAGAAGACGCCGTCGAGCGTGATCTCGGTGCCCGGGCCCGGCTTCCACTGCATCGTCGCGGTGGCGCCGATGCGCTCATAGTCGAGATACTGGCGGCCGACCGAGGGCAGGCCCGGGATGATCGTCGTCGGGGTGACCGCGGCATAGGCCGTCGGGTCCGAGCCGAAGGTCGCGCCGGTGCCCTGGTTGCTCGGGCGGGCGAAGCCGAAGACGTTCGGCGTGATGCCGGCGATCTGCGAGTTGCGATAGGTGTATTCGAACACGCCGATATTGCGGCGATAGGCGTCGATCTGCTGGTCCTGCTTCTGGTACGCGCCCGAGACCAGGATGCCGAAATTGTCGGTCACGCGCACCGAGGCGAGGCCGGTGAAGCGCGGGTTCCAGCTCTTGCCGTTCTCGCGATACTCGGCCTCGGCGCCCACGGCGAAGCGGTTCTTCTTGTACGAGAGCGGGCGGCCGGTGGTCAGGTCGATGATCGCGCCCAGCGAGCCTTCGTCATTCTCCGCCGCGGTCGACTTGGTCACCTTGATGCCGCCGAACAGTTCCGAGGCGAAGGTGTTGAAGTCGAAGCCGCGCGAGCGGTTCGCGCCGGCGTCGGACTGGTTGCCGCCCGCGATGTTCTGGGCATCGGCGCCGTTCAGGCGCACCGCCTGGAAGTCGCCGCCCAGGCCGCGCACGGTGATCGTGCGGCCTTCGCCATTGTCGCGGTCGATCGAGACGCCCGGCAGGCGCTGGATCGATTCCGCCAGGTTCGCGTCGGGGAAGTCGGCGATGTCCTCGGCGGTGATCGCGTCGACGATCTGGTTCGAGTTGCGCTTGATGTTGACCGAATTGGCCAGCGAGGCGCGGAAACCGGTGACAACGATCGCATCGCCGCTCTCGGTCTGGTCCTGCGGCCGCGCCTGCGGATCGTCCTGCGTGGTCGCGGCCACCGCCGTGGTGGCTTCGGTGGTCTGTGCCCAGGCCGGCGCCGCCATCAGCAGCGCAAGGCCGAGCGCGCCGAGCGCCGTCGTGCCGCGCAGCGCCGAACGGCGTGCAACCAGGGTGTCAGCGGTAGAAAGCATAATTCCTCCCCCAAAGGTCTTTTCATCGACAAGCACTGGTCGATGCGCCCATTGGGAAGCCTGGAATCAGGGTGCGACGCAGCATCGCGGAAAACGACATGAGCCGCCCCGCAAGTTCCAGCCATGTCGCGACTTGCCCCCTCCCACGCCCCGCATGCAGATCTTCGTGTCCACTTGGGCGCAAGCGTATCAGTCACGCTTGTTCACGCTATCAATCTCGCGCCCGGCCACCGATGTCAACCGGTGTCATTGAACTAAATGTCACAATTCCGGGATTGCGGCATTTCAGCAACATCGGGGAAATGCTGCTGTGCAGCGCAGGCTCAGCCCTCGCGCGGCGGCGCCACCGAAGCGCGGTGGATCAGCGTCGAGGGGAAGAGCGAAGGCTCCTCGACGGCATTGTCGTCCCCGCCGAAAAAGTCCGCGAGCAGCTTGAGCGCAGCCGAGCGCGCCATCGAGATGATCGGCCAGTGCACCGTCGTCATCGGCGGCCAGATATGCGAGGCGATCGCGGTATCGTCGAAGCCGATGATCGACAGGTCCTCGGGCACGCTCATCCCCCGCCGGCGCGCGGCATGCAGCGTCGCGGCCGCCATCTCGTCGTTCGAGGCGAAGATCGCGGTCGGTCGCGGCGACAGGTCGAGCAGCCGGTCGGCTGCGGCCAGCCCGGTCTCGAAGGTGTAGTTGCCGTCCGCGATCAGGCTGCGCGGCAGCTTGATCCCGGCCACTTCGAGCGCGTTCTCGAAGCCCTTGCGCCGTTCCCGGGCGGAGCGGAAGCCGTGCGGCCCGGCGATCAGGCCGATGCGGCGATGGCCGAGCGCGATCAGGTGGTTCACTGCCTCGGTCACCACGTCGCAGTCGTTCGAGGCGACCATATGCTCGGAGGAATCCAGCGTCGCCGAGCCCATGCGGACATAGCGGATGCCCAGCTCGCGGCAGAGCTCGGCCACCATCTCGTTCTCCGAGACCGGCGGCAGGAACATCACGCCGTAGAGCCTCTGGCGCTCGAGGAAGTTGCGCACATCCTCGAGCATCGTCGAGCTGCCGCGGTCGATCGGGCGAACGATCAGCTCGAACTCGGTATCGCGCATCGCCTCGAGCATGCCGGCCTGCACGTTCATCACCATCTGGGCGTTGGGATTGTCGTGGATCAGCCCGATCAGGAAGTTGCGCCGCAAGGCCAGCGCGCGTGCCTGGACATTGGGGACATAACCCAGCTCGCTGATCACCTGCTCGACCCGGGCACGGGTATCGCCGTTGAGCAACGGCGAGCGGTTGATCACCCGGCTGACGGTCTTCTTCGAGACGCCCGCAATACGCGCGACGTCGTTGATGGTGGGCTTTCCGGTTCTCTCCATCGGCCGAGCATAATGGCTCGCGGGACAAAGCGATACTTCATTATCGGCGCAGCAATATGGAAACCGGTGTCAAACGCTCTTACCGTCATCCCCGCGCAGGCGGGGATCCAGAGTCACGGGCGAGCCGGCAGAGAAACCCTGGATCCCCGCCTGCGCGGGGATGACGGAGAAAAGAACGCTGGGATGACGATCGCAGTGTCAGCTCCCCGGCTGGATATACGGCACCCTGCCCCACAGCTCGCGCTCCCATTTGCGCGGATCATGGACCAGCCGGCTGGGCGCATCGAACACCATCGTCGCGCGGCCGGGCAGCGTATAGGGCGCCCATGCGGGCAGCCCCTTCGCCACCGGCCGGCCGGTGCGCGCCAATGCGGCAAAGGCGCCCATCACCTGCGCGCTCAGCTTCTGCGCGGCGGCACCGGTGCCCGTGAACGATCCCGGTGCGTCGAGCGTGCCGAAGGCGAGCGCGATGTCCATCGTGTGCGGGGCGCCGCGCTCCGGCTTTGTCGGTGACTGGAAATCGACCTGATAGACCCAGGTGGACTTGGCGCCCGCCGCCGCCCGCGCATCCGCCTCGAGCCACTGGCCCGGCCAGCTGCGCCCCGCGGTGGTGGCCCGGTAGAAGAGCTGCTCCGGCGTATCCTGCGGGAAATGCGCGCGATACTGGGCGACCGCCCATTCGGGCAGCAGGTCCATCCGCAGCTCCGGGGCCATCCGCTCGGCGATATTGTCCCAGGTCAGCCCCTTCACCTTGGCCGAATTGGGATCGATGAAGGCGCGTGTCTCGTCATGCGTATTGCCCAGGATCATCGGGATCGACAGGCTCTGCGGATTGGCATCCGGCCAGAACGGGTGGCGGGTGAGCCACTTCATGTCGAGCACCGGCCCGAAATAGAGGCCACCGCCCAGGATCGGATCGGTCGCGTCGAGCGCATCGACCAGCTTCTCCACCGGCATGTCGAGCAGCGGCTGGAGATTGTCCTCCTTCACCCCCAGCTTCGCCAGATAGGCCTGGGCGCGCCTGGTGGCGTTCATCGGACCCGAGGCGGTCACCTGCTGCCCGCTCATCGTCGCCGCAGAGTGGAACAGGCCCTTCGCCGCCGGCATGCCCATCAGCGTCGCGATCTTGGCACCGCCGCCCGACTGGCCGAAGGCGAACACCCGCTTGGGATCGCCCCCGAACGCCGCGATATTCTCCCGCACCCATTGCAGCGCGAGGATCAGATCGAGCTGGCCGAGATTGCCGCTGTCCGCGAAACGCGGATCGAAGCGGGCGAGATAGAGATAACCGAGAGCGTTGAGCCGGTGATTGACCGTCACCACCACCACATCCTCGGTCGCGGCGAGCTTCGCGCCATCGTTGAGCGGCACGGTGACGGTGCCGTTGGAATAGGCGCCGCCGTGGATGTAGAGCATCACGGGCTTCGTCGCCCGCGGGTCGGCGCCCTCGGGCATCCAGATGTTGAGGAACAGACAGTCCTCGGACGCCGGCTGATCGCCCTTCCCCTGCGGGCAGATCGGCCCGAACTTGTCGGCGCGATAACCCGTCACCCGCGGTGCCGGCCTGGGCGCGCGGAAGCGCTCGGCGACACCGTAGCGAATGCCCTTGAACGACCAGACCTTCCGCGCCTCGTCATAGCCGCCGGCGGAGAAGTCTCCGGCAGGGCATCGCACAAACGCGGCACGGGCATCCGCACCATAGCTGTCCTGCGCCAACACCGCGCGCGGCGCCATTGTGAGCGCGGCCCCACCCGCCAGAACCGAACGCCTCGATACGCCACTCATTGACCCGCTCCCGTGATGATATGTCCCGTCGCTTCCTCGATCCGGCCGAGTGCCTCGCGGGTAAGCGCCGCCTGGCGCCCCGCTTCCTCGGCCTCGCCGGCAAGCCGCCCGACCTCGAGGCTGATCGTCGCGATCAGCGCGGCGATCTCGCGCGAGGAGACCGCCGTCTCGTCGATCGAGGCGAGGATGCCCGCCACGGTCGCCATCTGCGCTTCCATCTCGCCCGATACCGCGCGCACCCGTGCCAGCAGTTCGGTGACCACGCCCAGGATCGCGCGATTGGTCTCCGCCATCGCGCCGCTCGCGGCCTGGGCCTCGCGAACGGTCGCGGTGATGTCGCCGCTCGCATTGGCCGCCTGGTCGGCGAGGCTGCGCACTTCCTGCGCCACCACCGCGAAACCGCGTCCGCTATCGCCTGCCCGCGCCGCCTCGATGCTGGCGTTCAAGGCAAGCAGCTTGGTCTGATGGGCGATGCGCGAGATCAGCGTGACCACGTCCTCGATCCGGGCATTGTGCGCGGCAAGGCTCTCGGCGCTCTCCTTGCCCTTGAGCGCGATCGCATCGGCATTGCCCGCCACTTCGGCGGCGGCGGACGCATCCTCGCGGGCGCGTTCATAGGCGGTGATCAGCCCGGCGGCGCTGCGCGCGGATTCCCCCATCGCCACCGCGGCCTGGTCGGCAGCGGAGGCCACTTCCGAAGCGGGTGCCCGCAGGCTGAGCAGATCGGCGGCGCTGCGTTCGGTGAACTGGGCGATCTCGCGGCTTGCCCGCGCGGTGCTGGCGATCGATTCGGTGAGCTCGGCCCGCACATCCGCCAGCTCCTGCCGGCGCACGGCCTGCGCGCGCAGCCGGGCGATCTGGCGAAGGCGGCTGGCGATGATCTCGAACTCGATCACTGCAAGCTTCTGGGTTGCCCGCGTCAGCCGCTCGAGCTGGTCGGGATCGCGGCTCAGCTCGAAGAACAGCGCATGGATATGCATCTGCGCGACCAGCATCGAGGCCGCGACGGTGGAGAATTCCAGCCCGTCCTCGGCGATGCGATCGGCCTCGGCGACGATCCGGTCCAGCCAGGCCTGGTCGATCGACCGCGACAGCTTGGCGCGGGCATAGTCCACCCGGCTCTGGACCAGCGCATCGGGCACGGCCGTGCCCGCGCGCCGTTCCAGCAGCTCGCGCGCCACGCCCGCGATATGCGGCTCGATGAAGCGCCAGGCCTCGGCCAGTTCGGCCTCGAACTGCGCGTCGATCGCATAGGCAGTGCGCAGCTGCGCGGCGTCACGGTCTTCGGACGCCGCCTCAGCGGCGAGTAAGAAATGCTCTCCCATCGGCTATCCCCACCCTCTCCGGGGCGATATTTCGCCTCCGGCAGATCATCGGCGGACGTCGAACCCGCCTTCGCTGAATGCGGCCAGATCGGCACGCGTGAACAGGCTCGCATCGCCCGGCAGCGAATGCTTGAGCGCGGTGAGCGCCAGCCCCGCTTCGGCCGCGGCCTTCGCGTCGCCGCCGCTCTCGATCAGGCCGTGCAGCACACCAGCAGCAAAGGCATCGCCCGCGCCGATACGATCCACGATGCCGGCGATCAGAACTTCGTCGGTCTGGTAGCCGCCGGCGCGCGTATCGACCCGTGCCGAGACCCGGTGGCTGTCGGCATCGTCGACATGGCGCGCGGTGTTGGCGATCGTCTGGAGCTTCGGGAAAGCTGCGAACGCAGCCTCCGCCGCCTCGCGCCGGCGATCGGCGCCGTCGCCCGAGAATTCGCGCCCGAGCAGCAGCGAGATGTCGCGGTGGTTGCCGAACAGCAGGTCGGCATGGCCGATCAGCTGGGTCAGCACCGCCTTGGGATCGCTGTCCCAGCTTTCCCACAGCTTCGCGCGGTAATTGCCGTCGAACGACACCGGGATGCCCCGGGCGGCGGCAGCTTCCGCCGCGGCGATCGCGGCGCTGGCGGTATTGTGGCCAAGCGCGGGCGTGATGCCCGACAGATGCAGCCGGGTGGCGCCTTCGAGCAGCACGTCCCAGTCCCAGACATCGGCCGGGCGCTCGGCGAACACCGAATGCGCACGGTCATAGACGATATCGGAAGCGCGCAGCCCCGCGCCCTGGGTCAGGAAATACAGGCCGAGCCGGCCGGGTGCCGAGACGATCGTCGAGGTATCGACACCGCGCCGGCGCAGCTCGCCGATCGCCGCCGCGCCCAGCGCATTGTCCGCCACCACGCTGATCATCCGGACCTTGTGGCCAAGACAGGCCAGGCCGGTGGCGACATTCGCCTCGGCCCCGGCAACGTTCACGTCGAGCTTCGGCGTCTGCAGCAGCAACTCGCGCCCGGGCGCCGAGAGCCGCAGCATCAGCTCACCGAAAAAGACGATGCTCATCGCGCCAGCCACCCGCCGTCGACGGCAAGGATATGGCCCTGGATATAGTCGGCCGCCGAGGAAGCGAGGAAAACTGCCGCGCCGCCCATGTCTTCCGGCGAGCCCCAGCGTCCGGCGGGGATGCGTTCCATGATCTGGCGGTTGCGCGTCTCGTCCGCCTGCAGCGCCGCCGTGTTGTTGGTGGCGATGTAGCCCGGGGCGATCGCGTTCACGTTGATGCCCTTGGTCGCCCATTCATTGGCGAGCAGCTTGGTGAGGCCGCCGATGCCCGATTTGGACGCGGTGTAGCTCGGCACGCGGATGCCGCCCTGGAAGGTGAGCATCGACGCGATGTTGATGATCTTGCCGCCGCCATTGGCGACCATGTGCCGGCCGGCGGCCTGGCAGAGGAAGAACACCGACTTGAGGTTGGTGTCGACCACCGCGTCCCAATCCTCCTCGGTGAAATCGAGGCTGTCGTTGCGGCGGATGATGCCGGCATTGTTGACCAGGATGTTGAGCCCGCCCAACTTATCCACAGCTTCATCCACAACCCTGCCCACAGGCTCGATGCTCGAGAGATCGGCCGAGATGATCTCCGCCTTGCGGCCGAGCGCGCGGACCTTCTCGACGGTTTCCTGCGCCCGGGTGCGGCCCACGGCGGCGATATCCGCGCCAGCGGCGGCAAGCGCCAGGGCGATGCCCTGGCCGATGCCGGTATTGGCGCCGGTCACCACGGCAACCTTGCCGGAAAGATCGAAGGGATTGGTCATTGCTTCTCTCGCTCGCCTCCCGTGCGGGAGGTGTCGGGTGGGTGTTTGGAAGGGTAGCGGGCGCCGATCGGCGCCGCCCGCTCCGGGGTCTCGGCTCAAGCCAGCTGGCAGATGTCCATGACGTTCATGTCGGTATAGTCCTGGTTCTCGCCGGCCATCGCCCAGATGAAGGTATAGGCGCGCGTGCCCGAGCCCATATGGACCGACCAGGGCGGCGAGATCACCGCTTCCTGGTTCGCGATCACGATATGGCGAAGCGCGTCCGGCTCCCCCATATAGTGGAAGACGCGGTCGTTCTCGCCCAGGTCGGTGTAGAGGTAGATTTCCGAGCGCCGCTCATGGACGTGGCACGGCATGGTGTTCCACACCGAGCCCGGCTTGAGCGTGGTCAGGCCCATCACCAGCTGTGCGCTGTCGCACACGCCGGGGATGACGAGCTGGTAGATCGAGCGCTCGTTCGACTCTTCCAGGCTGCCGCGGTCGAGCCGGTTGGCGTCGGCGATGCCCAGCTTGCGGGTGGTGAATGCCTTGTGGGCGGGGCAGGATACCAGATAATAGCGCGCGCCGGCGCCCGCGAACCGCACATCCGCCGCGCCCATGGTCACATACAGGCAATCCTTGTTGCCCAGTTCGAATCCCTCCCCATCAACGGTGACCGTCCCAGATTCGCCAATATTGACCACCGCCAGCTCGCGGCGCTCCAGGAACGGATGCCCCGCCGCAGATGCCGGCTCGACCTGGTCGGGCAGCTTGATGCTGCCCGAACCCGGCGTCGCCCCGCCGATCACCATGCGATCCGCATGGGTGTAGTTCAGCACGACCTCACCGTCCCGGAACAGGTCCGTGATCAGATAGCGGTCGCGCAGTTCCTCGTTCGATACGCACTCCATCATGTCGGGGTGCGTGGCGTAATAGGTCCGTTCGAACATGGCGGGGCTCCGTTGGGTCAACCGGTAACGAGAAGGTTCAGGCGGGTTCGGCTTCGCGTGCGGTCACGCTCTTCAGATACGCGCTGATCTCGGCGTCCTGCGAATTGGCGTAGAAATACTCGGCGAACTTCTCGCCTGCGATCGCGGCACGCAACAGGTCCTGGTCGACGTTCTTGAGGACGGTCAGCATGTCGTTGCAGGTCACCGCCTTGAGATCCTTCAGGATGCCGCGGTTTTTGCGCATGATCTCGGCGCGCTCCTTCGGGTAGCCGAGGCCGCGCTCGCCGTCGAACAGCTTGGCGTAGACGTCCTTGAGGTTCAGCTCGGCGGCCCAACCGAAACCCTTGGCATAGGGCATCGAGATGGCGTTGCCGTCGTTGATCTGGCCGAACAGGAAGGCGTCGGTCGGGTCGATGACCAGGCCGCAGAACACGCCGGGCATCGCGTTGCAGGCAAGCATCGCGCCCATGCCGGTGCCGCAGCCGGTGACGACGAAGTCCGCCGCGCCCGAATTGAGCAGGATGCCGGCGAGCAGGCCGTTCATCACATAGGTCAGCGAGGCATCGTCCTCGGCCGAATACATGCCGTAGTTGAAGACCTGATGGCCCAGCGGCTCGGCAACGCTGGTCAGCGCATCATGGATGATGCTGTTCTTGGCGGCCTGGCTGTTCTCGTTGATCAGCGCGATCTTCATGGTGCGGTTCCTCTAGTAACTGTCCGGCGGGGCGACCGGCTTGGGAGTGCCCCTGTGAATGGGTCAGGCGGCTTCCGCGCGGCGCGGCGCCTCGTCGAGCTTGTACGCCTTGCGCACCAGCCCGTTGGTGAGTTCGTGCGCCAGTTCGGCGGCCTCCCAGTCGAGCAGCCGTCCTTCGGCGACCAGTCGCGCGAGGAAGGCGCAATCGACGCGGCGGGCGACATCATGCCGCGCCGGGATCGACAGGAAGGCGCGGGTATCGTCGTTGAAGCCGACGGTGTTGTAGAAGCCGGCGGTCTCGGTCACCTGCTCGCGGAAGCGGCGCATGCCCTCGGGCGAGTCATGGAACCACCAACTCGGGCCCAGCTTGAGGCACGGATAATGGCCGGCCAGCGGTGCCAGCTCGCGGGCATAGACAGTCTCGTCGAGCGTGAAGAGGATGATCGAGAGATCGGTCGAAGTGCCGAACCGGTCGAGCAGCGGCTTGAGCGCATGCACATAGTCGGTGCGCATCGGGATGTCCGCGCCCTTGTCGCGGCCATGGCTCTCGAACAGCCCGCCATTATGGTTGCGGAAAGAGCCCGGATGGATCTGCATCACCATCCCGTCCTCGGCGCTCATCGCCGCCATCTCGGTCAGCATCTGGGCGCGGAACAGCTCGGCATCCTGCGGGGTCCAGCTGTCGGACAGGATCGTGCGGAACAGCCGCTCGGCCTCGTCCTTGCTCAGGTTCGCGGTGGCCGCCGTCGGGTGGCCATGGTCGGTCGCGGTGGCGCCGGCGGCCCGGAAGTCCGCACGACGCTTACGATGCGCGGCGAGATAGCCGTCCCAGCTGTATACGTCCTCGCCGGTCTTCTCGGCGAAGATCCGCATCGCGCCGGCGAACTGCTCATGCTCGACATCGATCACCGCGTCCGGGCGATAGGTGGTGACCACTCGTCCGTTCCAGCCGCTGTTATGGATCGCATGGTGTGGCGACAGATCGTCCTGCGGCCCCTCGGTGGTGGCGAGGAAACCGATGTTGAAGCGATCGAACAGGGCGCGAGGCTTGAACGCGTCGGTCGCCAGCTTGGCGTTGATCGTGTCGTAATAGAGATCGGCGGTAGTGGCATCGAGCGCCACGTCGAAGCCGAACACCTCGCCGAACACATGGCTCAGCCACATCGACGACGGGGTGCCGCGGAACAGATAGGTGTGCTGGGCAAAGGTCCGCCATGCCTCGCGCGGGTCGGTGGCTGGCATGCCCGCCTTGCTCGGCACGCACAGCGCATCGAGCGACACGCCCTGAGAATAGAGCATGCGGTAGATATAGTGATCCGGCGAGAGCAGCAGCTCGGTGGCGTTCGACCAGTTGGTGTTGGTCGAGAACCAGGTCGGATCGGTGTGCCCATGCGGGCTGATGATCGGCAGCCCGGCCACTTCGGCATAGAGCGCACGCGCGATACTCCGCGAACGATCCTCCGCCGGGAACAGCCGGTCAGGGTCTAGCTTCAGGGGCCGGGCCATCTCTCAATCCTCTCGTTTACGCGACGTCCGCGCGCTCGAGGCGCGGCGAAAGCAGGTGGATCGAAAGCAGCGCCAGGAAGTACGCCGCACCCGCGACGATGAAGAGCGGCGCGTAGCTGCCGATCACGTCGAGCACATAGCCCGCGTACTTCGAGAAGACCATGCCGCCTACGGCACCGATCGTGCCACCAATGCCGATGACCGAACCCACCGCGAAGCGCGGCACGGTGTCCGAGGGAATGGTGTAGAGCGTCGCCGAGAAGCTCTGGTGCGCCGCCGCGGCCACGCCAACGACGAACACGCTGATCCAGAGATTGCCGTAGAAGGTGGTGAACACCACCGGCAGCACGAAGCAGGCCGAGATCAGCATGGTCAGCTTGCGCGCCTTGTTTACGCTCATGCCGGTGCTCATCAGCTTGCCCGAGAGCCAGCCGCCCGCGACCGAGCCGACGTCCGAGATCAGGTAGATCGCGCCCAGCGCAATCGCCGCCGTCGGCGAATCCCAGCTCGTCAGGTTCAGGCCATATTCCTTGCCCAGCCAGCTCGGCAGCCAGAACAGGTAGAACCACCAGATCGGGTCGATGAAGAACTTGCCGAGCGCGAAGGCCCAGGTCTCGCGCTTGACCAGCAGCTTGCCCCACAGGTTCTTCACCTCGACCACGGGGTCGGCGGGATCCTGGGTGATGTAGGCAAGCTCAGCCTCACCCACCTTGGGATGATCGGCCGGCTTGTCGCGGAAAATGGCAAGCCAGGCGATCAGCCAGATCACGCCGAAAATACCGGTGATTACGAAAGTCATGCGCCAGCCGACCGCCGGCACGATCGCCCAGATCAGCAGCGGGGTGAGGATCGCGCCGACGTTCGAGCCCGCGTTGAACAGGCCGACCGCGAAGGCGCGCTCCTTGGCCGGGAACCAGTCCGCGACGGTCTTCACGCCCGCCGGGAAGTTGCCCGATTCACCGATGCCCAGGCCGAAGCGTGCCAGGGTGAACTGCATCACCGAGTGCACGCCGCCATGCGCCACGTGCGCGATCGTCCAGATCACGACGGCGATGGCATAGCCGAAGCGCGCGCCGATCGCGTCGACGATCTTGCCGAAGGCGAGATAGCCGATCGCGTAAGCGGCCTGGAAGTAGAAGACGATGTTGGCGTAGTCGGTCTCGGACCAGCCGAGTTCCTTGGAGAGATCGGGCTTGAGCACCGCGATCATCTGCCGGTCGACATAGTTGATGGCGGTGGCGGCAAAGAGCAGCCCCACGATCACCCAGCGGTAGCGACCGACGCGCGAAACCGCGCCGGAGACTGCCGCCTCTCCCTTACTCGCCATCATTCTCTCCCTATTATTTTATGCCGCGCGACCGCCGAATCAGGCGTCGTGGATGCCGACAATACGGCACTTGACGCTGTAGTCCTGCGCGAACCGAGCATCGACCAGCTCACCGACCCGAACCGGATGCACGCCGGTGACGGCGCCGGTGGAGATCCACTGCCCCTGGGCAAGCGGCAACTGCCGGCTGGCGGCAAGCTCGAACAGGAAACGGACAGCACCGAAGGGACCGTCGAGCATCGTGCTCGCGGTGGCCTCGCCGGCTACTTCGCCCTCGATGACCAGCGAAACCGGCCAGTCGAGGAAATCCGCGTCGAGCGGGATCGCCGCGCCGATCACCAGGCCGTTATTGTTGCCGAAATCCGAGACGGTCACCGCCGGGCCGTGCGCGTTGATCCCCGGGAAGGGCGAGCTGGCCACTTCGATGCCGACATGGATCGCATCGACATATTCCGCGACCTCTTCATTGGTCCAGGCGCGGTCGAAGCTCTCGGGCAGCGGGCCCAGGCGCAGCAGATATTCCGCCTCGCCGGCGGCAAAGCCCTGCTCGAACACCGGCATGTCGGGCACTTCGCCCTCGCCGGCGGTCACCACCGAATCGGCGAAGATCGGACCAGCAAGGCGGTTCGCGCCATACGTAGCGTCGAGCGGCTCCGGAATCTTGCCGACCTTCCAGCCGACGACCTTGTCGCCGAACAGCTCGATCGCGCGCTCCTGGATGCCATAGGCTTCGTCGAGCGTGCCGGGCAGATCGCCCGGATAGTCGTTCAGCGCATTGCCCGCCTGACGAGCTGAAACAAATGCCTGGGCGATGGCGTCAGCCGGTTCCCGTCCTTCGATCAACTTGAAATTCCCCATTGTTCCGTTCGCGTGAGGGCCGCTCGCCACGCGCGGCTGGCACAAATGCAGCCGCCGCCCGACATCGCCGCTCCACCCGCTTCGCCTGCCCCGATCACCGCTCGCCTCCAACGGTTTCTCAGGATCCGGGAAAGACAGGCCGGAGCCGGTGCCGGACCATGTCGAGTAACTTGCGCGCGATCTCCTCTCCGAGTGGCCGCGCCCCGGCTTTGCTCGGGTCCGCGGAATGTCGCCCAATGCTACCGGTGTCACGGTGGCCCGTCAACGCACCTAAAGTCGGATCGTCGAAATAGGCCGGAAACGAGAAAGGGATTGCCACCGGTGTCAGCCGTCGCCATGCTTGACAACAAAGGCGGCCGAGACCGTCCTGCTATGGTTCAGAGAGGCATGTCATGATCCGCACGTCCACCAGCATTGCCCTGGCATGGGCTCTCGCGCTCTCCGCCGGCCCCGCCTTTGCCCAGACCGAGGACGACGGCCTGCTCTTCCGTGCCTCGGGCGACAAGAACGGCACTGCGGAGAAGGCGCGTGGCGACGCGGTCCCCAATTTCCAGACCAAGGTCACCAACGTGCCGGACGGCGCGATCGGCGGCGCGTTCCGCTGGGCCGATGACGGCTATATCGCCTGGAACGCGGCCGGGAATATCCAGGCGCAGCGCGGCACCCTCTCCTTCTTCTGGCGCAGCCGCGAGCCGGTAGGTGAAGCACCCTTCGTGATCTTCCGCGTCGGCTATGCGGATCATAGCAGCTGGGACATGGCGTTCCTGCGCATCGACTGGAACGGCCACGGCTTCGATGCCTTTGTGACCGACGCCAATCTCTCGCGCGTCCGCGTCTCGTTCAAGCTGCCCGAAAAGCCGGCACCTGACGCCTGGCAGCATATCGCCTTCGCCTGGGATGAGAGCGTCGGGGTCAGGCTCTTCGTCGATGGCAAGGAAGTCGCCCGCAAGGACCAGAAGGCCGATCTCGATACCGGGCTCGACCAGTTCGGCATGGCGGGCCGCGTGATGGCGCCGCATCAGGTGCAGAGCCGCTATAATTTCATGCGTGGCAGCGATCTCGACGAGATCCGCGTCTATGACCGCATGCTCGACACCGCCGGCATCGCCGCGCTCGCCGCCAAGGCTGAGCCCGCCCCCTCGCCCGCCATCGCCGATGCCGGCAAACGCGCCGCCTGGCTCCACCGCTTCGGCTGGGACGCAGCCTCGCCGCCGGTGCTTGCCGACAAGGTCACCAGCGTCCGCAAGGTCGAGTTCGCCGACGCGAAGGACCTGAAGGAGTGGATGTGGAAGGGCGTGGACGGCATCGCCGAGACCACCTGGCCCGGCGTCTACAACCGCTCGAAGCTCCCCGGCCGCGACGATTATTTCGAGCTGCCCGACTGGAACGTCTATGTCGAGGGCGGCAAGACCTACACGCTCACGGTCCCCAAGGACGAGAAATTCAATCGGCTCGAAATCCGCGGCGCCGCCTATGGCGCGCTCGATTATGCCGCCGACGGCAGCAGCTTTCGCAGCCTGGCCCGGCGTCCGCAGGGCTTAGTCCGCAGCGTCACCTCGCTTGGCGAGGCACAGGGCGGCACGCTGCGCTTCACCAATGTGATGCAGGAACAGCCGATCCAGGAAATCTGGGCCTATGACGTCGGCACCGGCAAGGAGCCGGAGGGCGCGTTCAAGCTCAACTACACGGTGGACGCGAAGGTCTCGGCCGATCTCGCCGCGCTCGCGCCGCTCAACAAGTTCATTCGCGGCCGCTATCCGGCTGACGAGCGCAACACCGTGCTCGCCTTGCCGCCCGGCGCCAGCTCGGCCGCCGCGGGTGCGGGCAGCGCCGCCTCGACCGGTGCCGCCGCGCATGTCGAGGGCGCGATGCCGATCGTCCATGTGCTGATCCCGTCGGGCTTCGGCGATGCCTTTGCCGGCCGGGCGCTGGCGCGCGCCTGGAACTATGGCTGGGAGAATAGCCGCGACGGGCTGGACGGCATCGCGCTCGACATCCCCGCGCTCAAGGCGACGCCCGGCAAGGACGGGCTGATCCCGCTCAACATCAAGGTGAAGGACCCGATCTGGCCGGGCCGCGACATGATCGACCTGTCGATCTCGGTCCGCCCCGGCGAAGCGCGCACGCTCTGGCTCGACCTGCGCGACCGTATCCTCACCAATGACAGCCTTTATCTCTCCGTCGCCTCCGCCGCGCCGGACTTCGGTCCGGCATCGCTCGACGGCATGAACATCCGCCTGGTGTTCAAGGACCGCAAGGAAGCGCTGCGCGAGCACGTCGCCGACCGCTTCAACCAGGTGAAGGACAATTGGGGCTTCCTGGTCGAGGAGCACACCGCCTCGAAGCGCGCCGCCATGTATGCCCGCGTCTTCGCCGACGTGCGGGACCTGCTCCGGGTCGACCCCGACAATGTCGAGGGGCGGCGCTACTGGGCGGATATCAGCTACGGCCCGCAGAACCTGCCCGACTTCAAGCAGCCCGAAGCGCCGGCCGGCGTGCCGCTCTGGGCCTTCCGCCAGCTTGAGGATCTGAAGATCACCCGCCAGTTCGTGAACTGGTGGATCGACAACCGCCAGGTGCCCTATGGCGATTTCGGCGGCGGCATCTCGGACGACACCGATCTGCTCCAGCAATGGCCCGGGCTGGCGCTGATGGGCGTCGATCCGGACAAGATCAACACGTCGCTGCGCGCGCTTTCCGACGCCGCCTACAAGAACGGCATGATGGTGAACGGCCTCGGCTATATCACCACCGACGAGCTCCATGCCTATGAGGAAGGGATGAACTCGGACGCCGAGCGCCTCTATCTGAACTGGGGCGAGCCGCGTGCGGTCGAGCGGCTGATGGCGACGGTGAAGGCGTTGAAGGGCGTGATCCTGCCCAATGCCGCCGGCCACATGCACTTCGCCAGCAACTGGTACGGCGCGCGCAAGATGTACCGCGAGGGGCCGTTCGAGTGGCAGAAGCCCTATAGCTGGGTCGTCCTCCACGCCCCCACGCTGGTCGGTCTCTACAACGGCAATCCCGATGCCCAGGGCCTGATCACCGGCGTCACCGACGGGCTGCTGGCGCATGGCAAGCAGGATGCCAAGGGCAACTGGTCCTGGCCGAACGAGATCAACTGGCGCGCCGATGCCGAGCGCGCCGGCGATGGCGGCGGGGCCTCCACCCCGATCCAGGCGGCCTGGTCGGCCTGGCGCTTTACCGGCGACGCGAAATATCTGAGCCCGATCCTCGCCCGCGTCGGCAAGAGCGGCCCCGCCTCGGTGCAGGACATCAACGAGAACGTCATCAAGCTGCTCGGCGGCGACAAGGACTGGTCGAAGACGCTCACCGACAAGGCGAAGAAAGGCGGCGCTTTCGAGCAATGGGCCGCCTGGGACGCGACCGGCGATACCAAATATCTGGAATCGCTGCATGCCGCGGCGATCGAGGACAAGTCGCAGCGCCAGTACATGTACACCGAGGGCCATTGGTGGTCCGACCGCGTAGACCAGCCCAACGAGATCCTCCAGCGCGAGCGGCTCGGCGGCATTGCGCTTCGCCGCAACCAGACCTGGCCGGGCAACGCGGTCAGCTGGCGCTTCGACGATCCCGAGGGCGCGCTGAAGACCGCCATCCTCGTTCCCGGCGCCACGCCGACGCATTTCAAGGTGATCGCCTATAACACCGGCGACACCCCGCAGAGCGCCGACATGTCGACCTGGAACGTGGCCGCCGGCGAATGGGAAATGGTGACGAACGGCGCAACCACTGCGCTCCATCTCGAGCGCAGCGCCTCGACGCGGGTCACCTTCGCGCCGCACGCCACCACCGAGATCGAGTTCACACTCAAGACGCCGGGCGAGGACGTCGCCACGCGGCCGGATCTCGGCATCGGCAGCGATGACGTGGTGGTGAAGGGTGGCAAGCTCGCCGTCACGGTCCATAGCCTGGGCGCGAAGGGAGCGGCCGGCGGTACGCTGACGGTCGAGGATGCATCGGGCAAGGCACTGGCTACCGCCGCCATTCCCGCCCTCGCCGCCCCGCTCGACCTTACCCCGAAGACTGCAACGATCCGCCTGAGCCTGCCCAGGGGCGCCGCGCGTGTGCGTGTAGCGCTGCCGGGCAATGCGGCGGAAGTGACGCAGCTGAACAATGTGGTGACGCTGACCAACTGAACCGGAGGATCGCGATGCAACGCCGCCAGTTCCTCGCCGCCGCCGGAGTCGCCGCGCTCCCTCGTCTTGCCCTGGCCGCGCCGGGACAGGACGAAGCTTTGCGCGCAGCACTGGACGGGCTGGCGAGGCTCGACACGCCCGAGGCGAAGCTGGCGCAGCTGAAAGGCTTCGCGCCGGCGTCGCTTTCTCCCTCCGCCCGGATCGACCTGGAAACGGTCCGCGCGGGACTCGTGGTGGATGCGCAGCTCCTGCGTCGCTTCCCGATCGGCCGGCTCGGCCGCTCGCCCTATACAATTGCGCCCAATGCCGGCGCCTGGCGCGACACCGTGCCGGATGCTCGCAAGGTCAACGCGGAGAGCGAGGCAATACGGACCGACGCCGCCCGCGGCGCAATCCTCCCTCTCCCGCTGCTCGAAAAGACCCGCGCCGGAATCGCCGCAGCAGCGGAAAAGGCATCCGGCCCCCAAGCCGAGGCCTTGCGCCGCCAGGCGGCCCTGCTCGCGGAGCTCGCCCCCAAGGCACCCGCCGAGCCCGGCACCGGCCGCTTCCCCGGCGGCACCGACTATTTCGCGCTGCTGCTGGAACGCCATTACGGCGCGCGCATCGCGCCTGCCGAGGCGCACCGCATCCTGCTCGCCAAGGCGCAGGAGCTTACCGCGCGCACCGACACCGTCCTCAAGCGCCTGGGCTATACAAAAGGCAGCGTCGGCGCCCGGATCAGCGCCGCGTTCACGGATAACCGCTTTCTCTACAGCGACGATGATGCCGGTCGCGATCGGCTAGTTGCCGATATGAACGCCACCCTCGCCCGCGTTCCTGCCCGCCTGCCCGCCCTGTTCGGCCCGCTGCCGCCCGAGTGCCTGAACGTCGCCACCGTGCGGATGACGCGCGCCGAGGAAGCCGAGGGCAAGCAGGGTTATCGCACCGTGCCCACCCCGACCTCACCCGGCGCCTATTATCCGGACCTCAAGCGCATCCGCGACCGCCCGTCCTGGACCCTGCCCGCCGTGGTCCATCATGAACTGCTGCCCGGGCACATGATCCAGATGCCGATCGAGGCAGCCGCCAATCCGCACCCGCTGCGACTCGAATATGCGCCGGCCTTTGCCGAAGGCTGGGCGATCTACACCGAGCAGCTGATGGCAACCGACGGCGCCTTTGCGGGCGATGACCGTGCGCTTCTGGGGCATTTGCACTGGCTGCTCTTCCGCATCGGCCGCGGATTGGTTGACACCGGTGTCCATATCGGACAAGAGACACTGGCACAGACGAGCAGCAAGCTCGCGAAACTGCAGGGAGAGGCGGCCTATTTCGCGCCAATGGCGCAGGATATCGAGCGAATCTGCATAGACCCCGCCATGCGCGCCGCTGAGGCGCTCACCTGGTTGGGCTTGGCTCGCATTGGCGCCACCGAGCGCCGCAAAGGCACAGAATCGCTCAGGAAATTTCACCGCAGGCTGCTCGCCAACGGGCGCAAGCGCTTCGCGATGATTGCCTGAGGCAGGCGAGAGCCCGCCCGGGATCGAACAGAGAGCCGGTGTGAACCGGCCGATAGCCAGGCGCCGCCCGCGGCCGGCCTGGAAACACTGAACATGGGAGAATTGGGATGCGTAAAGGGTTTTTGAAGCGGAATATCTGGTCGGCCGGCGCCTCGCTGGCTGTGATTGCCGGTGCGAGCATCGCGACTCCGGCGCTGGCGCAGGACGCGGCCCAGACGCCGCCTGCCGACAGCAGCCAGGGAACCACCGTGCAGGAGCAGGACCAGGGCACCGATGGCGCCATCGTTGTCACCGGTTTCCGCCAGTCGCTCCAGAAGGCGCTGAACCTCAAGAAGGAGTCGGTTTCCTCGGTCGACGCGATCGTCGCAGAAGACATCGCCAAGTTCCCGGATCAGAATCTCGCGGAATCGCTGCAGCGTATCCCGGGCATCTCGATCCAGCGTGACGCCGGCGAAGGCCGTGCGATCACCGTGCGCGGCCTCGGCGCGCAGTTCACCCGCGTCCGCCTCAACGGCCTGGAGACCGTTGCCACCTCGACCGACGGTGCCTCGGCCAACCGCGACCGCGCCTTCGATTTCAACGTGTTCGCTTCGGAACTGTTCAACTCGCTCGTCGTCCACAAGACGGCAGAGGCTTCACTCGACGAAGGCTCGCTCGGCGCAGTCGTCGACCTGAACACCGGCAACCCGCTGGGCGGCAAGGAAGGCTTCACCTTCGTCGGCTCGGCCCAGGCCAGCTATAACGACCTCTCCAAGAACTGGGGCCCGCGCTTCGCCGGCCTGCTTTCGTGGAAGTCGCCGAGCGGCGCGTTCGGTGCGTCGCTGTCGGCAGCCTATTCGAAGACCGACAATGTCGAGCTCGGCAACAACTCGGTGCGCTGGGCCCAGGCGACCTTCGACCAGGTCAGCGGCACCAATTGCTGGACCACCGCCAATTCGGGCGGCACCTATGTCCCGAGCGCAGTCTGCTCGCAGGCCGCCCTCTCCTTCCACCCGCGCATTCCGCGCTACGGCATCGTCGGGCATGACCGCGAGCGCCTGGGCATCACCGGCAGCGTCCAGTGGGCACCTAGCGACGCGACCAAGATCTCGATCGACGGCCTCTATTCGCGCTTCAAGGAAACCCGTGAGGAGAAGTGGCTCGAGGTGCTGCTGCGTTCGAACGAGCGCTCGATCAACGTCGTGAACCCGGTCTACGACAGCAACAACAACATGATCTCGGCCACCCTCAACGACGCGTGGGTGCGCACCGAGCATTACCTCCGCAAGTCGGACACCGAATTCTACCAGATCGGCGGCACGTGGGATCAGGAGCTGGGCGACAGCTTCCGCTTCACCCTGCTCGGCGGCATCTCCAAGTCGAATGCCGACATCCCGGTCGAGACGACGCTCATCCTCGATGACCGTGACGCGCAGAACTACAAGTACGACTATTCCAATATGCGTCAGCCAGTGCTGACCTTCGGTACCAGCGTGACCGATCCGGCAAACTTCCAGCTCGCCGAAATCCGCGATCGCCCGTCGAACGTCACCAACAAGTTCCGCACCGCGCAGCTGCGCACCGAATGGGACGTGGCCGAGGGCTTCCAGATCAAGTCGGGCGCGATGTATCGCCGCTTCGACTATCAGGTGAAGGCCTATCAGCGTGACACCGCCGTGTGCGGCAATGGCGGCCTTGATCTGGTGCTCAAGACGATCACCTGCTCGACCACCTCGACCTTCGGCCCGACGGCTGTCTACGGCTTCCAGGCCACCCCGCAGCTGACCGAGCTGGTCAACCTCGGCAATGCCGGCCAGCCGGCGGGCACCACCACCAGCTGGGTGGTCGCCAATATCGACGCGGCCGCAGCCTATACCGGCCTCTACAACCGTCCGCTGGCGCTCGACGTGGGCAACAACCGCAACGTCACCGAAGAGGTGAAGGGCGGCTATCTCCAGTTCGACGCCAAGGGCGATCTGTTCGGCCTGCGCTATGCGCTCAACGCCGGCATCCGCTATGCCTCGACCGACCAGAGCTCGACCGGCATCAACGGCACCCTGCCCGTCACCGTGAAGCGGACCTATGACGACTGGCTGCCTTCGGTGAACGTCGCGCTGTTCCCGGCCGAGAACGTCATCCTGCGCGCCGCCGCCGCCGAAGTGATGACGCGCCCGACGCTGGGCAGCCTGACGCCGGGCGGCTCGGCCGACGGCTTCAACTACCGCGTGTCGTTCGGCAATCCGAACCTCGATCCGTATCGCGCCACGGCCTATGATCTCGCGGCGGAGTGGTATTTCGCGCCGCAGTCGATCTTCTCGGTCGCGGTGTTCAAGAAGAATGTGAAGAGCTTCCCGGTCAGCGCCACGCTCACCGGCCAGACCTTCCTGTCGACCGGCCTGCCCGCCACCGTGCTCGCCGCCTCGTCGCCGGCCTTCCTGAACCCGGCCCAGCTCGCCCAGCCGATCTGGACGGTGGTGACCACGGTCAACGGCACCGGCGCATCGCTCAAGGGCGTCGAGATCGCGGTGCAGGCGCCGTTCCGCTTCCTGCCGGGCTTCCTGAAGAACTTCGGCGGCATCGCGAACGCGACCTTCATCGACTCGAGTGCGACCTACAGCCAGTCGGCACCCGCCACCGCGGTGAACGCCAACGGCTCGCTGACGCTGCCGAACCGGGCCTTCAACTCGACGCTCTACGGCGTGTCGAAGAAGGCGTTCAACGCGACGCTCTACTATGAAGACAAGAAGTTCAGCGCACGCGCCTCGGTCAGCTATCGCGGGCCCTATGTCGATGCCGGCTCGGGCACGGGCAACGTGTTCGAAGGCTATAACGCGATCACCAATGTCGACGCATCGGTCCGCTACAAGCTCACCGATTGGATCGAGCTGTCGGTGGAAGGCACCAACCTGACCGACGCCTATCGCGACCGCTACACCGACACCGCCGCGAACCGGAACTACGAGTTCAATCATTTCGGCCGCACCTTCCTGGTCGGTGCGCGCCTGAAGCTCTGATCGCCTCCGCGATCCACTATGGGGCCGTCGCGTCACCCGACGCGGCGGCCCTTTCTTTTGCAGTGCCGGCAAAAACAAAAAGACCGCGGTGCCGATGGCGCCGCGGTCTTTTTGTTTGTTGGTGCCCCTGGCCGGACTCGAACCAGCATGCCTTGCGGCAACCGATTTTGAGTCGGTCGCGTCTACCAATTTCGCCACAGGGGCAGCGAAGCCCGGGTGGCTAGACGATGGAAAGCCCCGGGGCAAGCACTTGCGCGATCCGCGCGAACGCGGATCGCGGCATGTGCGTCTGTCTTAGAAGTTCAGGCCGAAAAACTCTTCGAGCTTCTCGCCGACATAGTCGAAATGCTCGGCGCCCAGTGCCGGGAACAGGCCGATCCAGAAGGTGTTGTTCATCACCTGGTCGGTGCGGGTCAGGTCGCCGACCACGCGATAGTTCACATGCTCGAAATAGGGCTGGCGGGTCAGGTTGCCGGCGAAGAGCAGGCGGGTACCGATCTTGTTCTGGTCGAGATAGCGGGTCACGTCGACGCGCTTGGCATCCACTCCATCCCGGATAGTGATGGGGTAGCCGAACCAGGAGGGATTCGAATTGGGGGTGGCTTCCGGCAGAATGAACACTTCCTCGAGGCTTTTCAGCCGTTCGGTGAGCAATTCGAAGTTCCGCCGCCGCGCTTCGACGAAACCCTGGGCCCGCTCGAGCTGGGCCAGGCCGCACGCCGCCTGCATGTCGGTGATCTTCAGGTTATAGCCAAGGTGCGAGTAGACATATTTGTGGTCGTAGCCGAACGGCAGCGTGCCGTGCTGCTGGCCGAAGCGCGAGCCGCAGGTATTGTCGCAACCCGGCGCGCAATAGCAGTCGCGGCCCCAGTCGCGGATCGACTCGATGATCGGCTTCAGCTCCATCGAGCTGGTGAACACCGCGCCGCCCTCGCCCATCGTGATGTGGTGCGCCGGATAGAAGCTCACCGTGGCGACATCGCCCCAGGTGCCGACCAGCTTGTCCGCATAGGTCGCGCCGAGCGCATCGCAGCAATCCTCGACCAGCCACAGGTCGTACTTGTCGCAGATCCGCCGGACCTCGGCGAGGTTGAACGGGTTGCCGAGCGTGTGGGCGATCATGATCGCGCCGGTCTTCTCGGTGATCGCCGCCTCGATCAGGCTGGCGTCGATATTGTAGGTCGGCACGTCGACATCGACGAACACCGGCACCAGCCCGTGCTGGATCGACGGGTTCACCGTGGTCGGGAAGCCCGCCGCGACGGTGATGACCTCATCCCCCGGCTTCAGGCGGCGATCGCCCAGCTTGTGGCTGGTCAGGCACGACAGCGCGAGCAGGTTGGCCGAGGAGCCCGAGGTGGTGGTGAGCACGAACGGCGCACCGACCAGCTTGGCCAGGCCCGCCTCGAACTCGGTGTTGAAGCGGCCGGTGGTCAGCCAGCCGTCCAGCGCGGCTTCGACCATCAGCTCGATTTCGGGGGCGCCGATCACCTTGCCGGCGGGCGGGATCACGCTCTCGCCCGGCACGAACGGCTTCGGCGCGAACTGCGCCTCGGCATAGCGGCCCACCAGGGTGCGGATTTCCTTGCGAAGATCGTCAGCAGTCATGAAACGGATTATCCTTGGTCGTGTGCGGTGCCGGCCGCGACGAAGCGGGCCAGCTCGGAAAGGCAATAGGCGTGCATGTCGTCGCCGGCGGTCCAGGCGCGCTGCCAGTCGACGATGCTCTCAAGCGCCCGGGCGAGATTCCAGCGCGGCTCCCAGCGGAGACCGGCGCGCGCCTTGGAGATGTCGAGCTTGAGGAAATTGGCCTCGTGCGGCTGGACGCTCGGGTCCCGCACCCACGACGCGCCCTCGCCCCACAGCGCGCACATCTTCTCGACGATCCACTGGACCGGCCGCGCATCCTCGTCGCGCGGGCCGAAGTTCCAGCCCTCGGCAGCGGCCGCGGGATCGTTCCACAGCGCCTGGCAGAGCACGAGATAGCCCGAGAGCGGCTCGAGCACATGCTGCCACGGCCGGGTCGCCAGCGGATTGCGGATCAGTACCGGCTCGCCGGCGCTCACCGCGCGCAGGATATCGGGCACCAGACGATCGGCAGCCCAGTCGCCGCCGCCGATCACATTGCCGGCGCGGCCCGATCCGATTGCGGCCTTGCCTTCGCCGGTGAAGAACGAACGACGATAGGCCGAAGTGACCAGCTCCGCGCAGCCCTTGGAATTGCTGTACGGATCATGGCCGCCCATCGCTTCGTCCTCGCGATAGCCCCACACCCATTCGCGGTTCTCATAGCATTTGTCGGTAGTGACCACGCAGACCGCGCGCACCCCTGCTGCCTTGCGCACCGCCTCGAGCAGATGGACGGTGCCCATCACATTGGTGGCATAGGTGCCGACCGGATCGTCATAGGACGCCCGGACCAGCGGCTGCGCGGCCATGTGGATCACGATCTCGGGATCCGCGGCGACCAGCGCCGAGGTCAGCGCTTCCGCATCGCGAATGTCGCCGATGATCGAGTTCATGCCCGTCGCGACATCCGCGACCTGGAACAGCGCCGGATCGGTCGGCGGCGCGAGCGCGAAGCCGGTCAGCTCCGCGCCCATCTGCTGCAGCCACAGCGACAGCCAGCTGCCCTTGAACCCGGTATGCCCGGTCAGGAAGACGCGCTTGCCCGCCCAGAATCCAGGATCGACGCCGGCTTTCACCAGATGCACCAGGGCGCCTTGCCGCTTTCCCACAGGCTCTGGAGCATCTGCTTCTCGCGCAGCGTGTCCATCGGCTGCCAGAAGCCGTGATGCTCATAGGCCATCAGCTCGCCGTCCGACGCCAGGTTGCGCAGCGGCTCCTGCTCCCACAGCGTCGCGTCGCCCTCGATATAGTCGAGCACCTTGGGCGAGAGCACGAAGAAGCCGCCATTGATCATGCCGCCATCGCCCTGCGGCTTTTCGAGGAACTGCTCGACCTGGCCGTTCTCGATCTGCAGCGCGCCGAAGCGACCCGGCGGATAGGTGGCGGTGAGCGTCGCGGCCTTGCCATGGGCGCGGTGGAATTCGAGCGTCTTCGCGATGTCGATGTCGCCCACGCCGTCGCCATAGGTGAAGAAGAAGAACTCCTCGTCCTTCACCAGGTCGCCGACGCGCTTCAGGCGGCCGCCGGTCTGCGACTCATCGCCGGTATCGACCAGCGTGACCTTCCACGGCTCGGCGCGCTTCTCGTGCACGATCATCTTGTTCTCGACCATGTCGAACGTCACGTCCGACATGTGGAGGAAGTAGTTCGCGAAATATTCCTTGATGATGTAGCCCTTGTAGCCACAGCAGATGATGAATTCCGTCACGCCGTGCGCGGCGTAGATCTTCATGATGTGCCACAGGATCGGGCGACCGCCGATCTCGATCATCGGCTTCGGACGCAGGCTGGTCTCTTCAGCGAAACGCGTGCCGAGCCCCCCAGCCAGAATGACTGCCTTCATCGGTTCTTACCCTCAATTCGAGCTTACGAAAGCATCTGAAAAGAAGCGCTTGGCCGGCAGGCCGAGCGCCAGCAGCGCGGTGCGGGCCGACGCGATCATCGCGTTGGATCCGCACGCATAGACAACAGTATCTTCCGGATCGATCCCGTCCCGGACAGCTGCATCCTGAACATAGCCGCGCGCCCCTCCCCAGGCGGCTTCCCTATCCGAAAGCAGATGATGCACTGCGATGTCCAGCCCCAAGGCAACCGGATCCCAGCAGAAGCTCTCCGCCTCCCGGTTGCCCCAGAACACGCGGAGACGGTGCCGGGCGGCACGTTCCGCATCCGCGGCGAATTCCTCAAGCAGCGCCTTCACCGGCGCGATGCCGGTGCCGGTGGCGAGGAAGACGATGTCGCGCGGCCCTTCGTCGCGCAGGAAGAAGGTGCCGAACGGCCCCTCGATCCGGATCAGGTCGTTGGGCTTGGCGCGCTCGAACCAATATTCGCTCAGCCGCCCGCCGGGGTAGCGCTTGATGATGAGTTCGAGCAGGCCGTCCGCGCGCGGCGCGTTGGCCAGCGAATAGCTGCGCCGCACGCCTTCGGCGAGCACATCGACATATTGGCCGGGCAGGAAGCGCATCGGCGAGGCAGGCGGCGTGCGCAGGACCACCTTCACGATATCCGGCGCGAGGCGCTCGATCGAGGCGATGCGGCTCGGCATCGTCTTGATCTCCAGCCCCTGGAGCCGGTCGAGCGGCTCGATGTCGAGCGCGACGTCGTCGGTTGCCGCGCGGCAGCAGGTCAGGATCAGGCCGGCGGCCGCTTCCTCGGCCGTCAGCCCCTCGGCTTCGGACTTGAGGACCGCGGTCTCGCCCGAGAGCAAGGGCGCCTTGCAGATGCCGCAGCGCCCGGTCCGGCAACTATATTCGAGCGTCACGCCCTGGGCGCGGGCTGCGTCCAGGATCGTGACCGCGGGATCGGCGGAAAAGGTGCGCCCGGTGTTGAGCGTGACGTTAGGCATAGACGGCGCGCTGATAGTTGTTTCTCGTTTCTAGTCCAACATCCAAAAACTTAGCTGCAACGGATTCGGGCTGAATGTTGACGGAAAAACCATTGACACCGCTTCGGTTGTGCCTGCAAAATTCGCACGCACTCGGAATATTCGGCCATTTCGGGGTAAAAAATGGTAGCCGATCGAGGGAGAAATCGTTGAGATAGAGGCGCTTGTTGCAGAGCGCGTCATCCGCCTGCCGTCCTTTCTGCGCCTTGCGTCAACCGCTTCCCAGAGCCATTGGCGTTGCAGTTACGGACTTTGCAACCTGGATCCGTCTCGGACGACAGGCGCTATCCTGACTTAAAAGTTTCATACCTTTGAAGCAGCCGAAGGAATGGCCAGCTTCGATTATTTGAGTTTGGTGCGGGGAGATTTGCACGTGAATGAGTACGAAAAGCGGATGCTTGCGCTCTTGGAGGAGGGCAAGGCCAAGCATCAGATCGTTGCCATCAAGGCCGAATTCGAGGCCGAAGGCACGCGCGTCGACGAGCTGCTGCGCCTCCTGGAGATCACCCGTCGTGCGGGCCTTAAGGTCGCGATCAAGATCGGCGGCTGCGAAGCGATCCGCGATCTGATCGAGTGCCGGCTCTACGGTGTGGACTACATCATCGCACCGATGGTCGAGACCCCCTATGCGCTTTCCAAGTTCATCGCGGCGAAGGACAAGTTCTATCCGCGCGACGAGCAGGACGATGTGAGCTTCCTGTTCAATCTCGAAACCCACAGCACGTTCGAGAAGCTGGACGAGATGGCCGAGATCGCCCGCAAGGGCCGCGTCGGCATGGTCTTCGGCCGCGTCGATTTCGCCGGCTCGATGGGCCACACGCGCGATTTCGTGAACAGCGACGACATGCGCGCCTTCGTCGTGAAGAGCGGCCAGGTCGCTCGCGAGAACGGCCTTGAGCTCGTCGTCGGCGGTGGCGTCAGCCCGGATTCGATCCCGCTGCTCAGCGCCGTGCGCGAACAGCGCCTGGACCGTTTCGAGACCCGCAAGGTCATCTTCGACGGTGGCGTGCTCGCCAACCCGGCCTCCGCGACCGCGGGCATGGAGCTGGCGATCCAGTTCGAGCTGCTCTGGCTCAAGAACAAGCGCGACTATTACAAGACCATCGCCGCCGAGGACGAAGTCCGCATCGCGATGATGGAAAAGCGCCAGAAGGGCGCCATCAAGGCCGCTGCCTAACCGTCATGACCAAAATGCGCGTTGCCGATTTGATCGCCCGCCTGCTCGTCGAGCACGGCGTAACCGACATGTTCATGCTCACCGGCGGGGGTGCGATGCACCTCAACGATGCGTTCGGACGTACCGAAGGCCTGCACAAGGTCTTCGTCCACCACGAACAGGCCGCCTCGATCGCGGCGGAGAGCTATTGCCGCCTGTCTAACCGTCCGGCGGCGGTGAACGTGACCACCGGCCCCGGTGGCGTCAACGCGCTCAACGGCGTCTACGGCGCCTATGTCGATTCGATCGCCATGGTCGTCGTGTCGGGTCAGGTGAAGCGCGAGACCTGCGCGTTCAACTACCCCCTGCCCCTGCGCCAGCTCGGCGACCAGGAAGTGGACATCGTCGAGATGGTCCGCGGCATCACCAAATATGCCGTGGTGCTCGACGATCCGCTCCAGGCGCGCAAGGTGGTCGAGAAGGCGCTCTATCTTTGCACCCGCGGCCGCCCCGGCCCGGTGTGGATCGACGTGCCGATCGACGTGCAGGCCGCGCCGGTCGATTTCGACGCGCTCGAGCGCTTCGATCCGGCCGAGCTCGATCATGAGGGCGAAGCCGCCAATACCAGCGCCGAACTCGGCGCGCTGACCGGCGATGCGCTGGACAGCGAAGTCGCGGCGCTGATGGCGGAGCTGCATGCCGCCGAGCGTCCGGTCGTCCTGGCCGGCGCCGGCGTGCGCCTCTCGGGCCAGCATGCCGAGTTCCTCCGTTTCGTCGAGCGCCTCGGCGTGCCCGTCGTCACCGGCTGGAACGCGCATGACGCGATCCCGAACAGCCATCCGCTCTATGTCGGGCGCCCGGGCACGGTCGGCGATCGCGGCGGCAATTTCGCGGTGCAGACCGCGGATTATGTGCTGGTGCTCGGATCGCGCCTGAACATCCGCCAGATCAGCTACAACTGGAAGAGCTTCGCGCGGAATGCCCGCGTCGCGATGGTCGATATCGACAAGGCGGAGCTCTCCAAGCCCACTTTGTCGCTGCACCGCCCGGTCCATGCCGACTTGGCCGATTTCTTCGCCGCGGCGGAGACGGTCGCGGCGCCGGCCGACGACGCGGTCGCCGCGCGCAGGGCGTTCCTCGACCGCAGCCGCGCGCTCGCCGCCCGCTATCCGGTGGTGCTGCTCGAGTATCGCGACACCGAATCGCCGATCAATCCCTATGTCTTCGCCGAAGCGCTGTTCGACGAGCTCGAGGAAGGCGACATCATCGTCTCGGGCGACGGCACTGCCTGCGTCACGATCTTCCAGGCCGCGAACCTCAAGCCCGGCCAGCGGCTGTTCACCAATTCCGGCTGCGCCTCGATGGGCTATGACCTGCCCGCCGCGATCGGCGCCTATTATGCCGGGGGCGGTCGCCGCATCATCTGCCTGGCGGGCGACGGCAGCATCATGATGAACCTGCAGGAGCTGCAGACCATCGTCGGCCAGAAGCTGCCGGTGAAGATCTTCGTGCTCAACAATGACGGCTATCACTCGATCCGCCAGTCGCAGCAGAACCACTTCCCCGACAACATCGTCGGTTGCGGCCCGGACAGCGGCCTGAGCTTCCCCGATTTCGCGCGGCTGGCCCAGGGCTTCGGATTCCCGGCGGCGCGGGTGGACAGCCATGGCGGGCTGCCCGAGACGATCCGCGCGACGCTGGCCGGCGACGGCCCGCAGCTGTGCGAAGTGATGATCGACAAGCGCCAGGAATTCGCGCCCAAGCTCAGCTCGCGCCGGCTCGAGGACGGCACGATGGTCTCGCCGACGCTGGAAGACCTCTCGCCCTTCCTCCCGCGCGAGGAGCTGGCGGAGGCGATGGCGGCGAGCGAAGTGGCGGCGTGATCCGCCACGTCATCTTCGATCTCGACGGAACCCTGGTCGATAGCTGCGCGACCTGTGTCGAGATCCTGTCGGGCATGCTGGCCGAACGCGGGGATGCCGCGGCGATCGATCCGGTCGCCGCGCGCAGCTATATGAGCCGCGGCGGGCTGGACATGGTCCGCGGGCTGCTGGGCGATGCCTGTGTCGACGGCGAGGCGGATCTCGCCGACTTCCGCGCGCGCTATCATGCGCACGAAACGTCGGTGGAAACGCTGTTTCCCGGCGTGGCCGAGGGGCTGGCGCGGCTGCGCGCGGCCGGGCTGACGCTGTCGATCTGCTCGAACAAGCCGCAGGGCCTGTGCGAGAAGGTCCTCGCCGATACCGGGCTGGCCGAGCATTTCGCGTTCGTGGTGGGCGGGCAGCCGGGCATGCGCCCGAAGCCTGCGCCCGACCTGCTCGATGCCCTGCTCGCCCGCATCGGCGGCGACGCGACGGCCTGCGCCTTTGTCGGCGACAGCGAACTCGACCACCGGATCGCGGCGGATGCGGCGATCCCCTTCCATTTCCTGACGCATGGCTATGCCGAACCCGGCTGGGAAGCACGAGATTGCGCGAGCCACGACGCCTTCACGCCCCTGATCGACGCGCTTCTGGCGCGAGCGGCAGCGCATGCTTGAGCCGGCCATAGCGCATGCGCTGGCCGATACCGATCGCCCCATCGTCATCACGGGGGCGAGCGGATGGCTGGGACTGGCCACGCTCGACCTGCTGGAACGCGCATTGGGAGAGGCCTTTGCCGATCGGGTACAGTGCTTCGGATCGGCCCCGCGCGATCTCGACCTGGGCGACGGGCGCGTCGTGCGCCAGTATGCCCTGGCCGACCTAGCGGCGGTGGCGCGGCCGGGTGCCTGGGTGCTCCATTTCGCGTTCCTGACCAAGGACCGCGCCGAGGCGATGGACGATGCCGCCTATCGCGCCGCCAACCAGCAGATCAGCGATACGGTGCTGGCCGGGCTCGACGCTGTCGATGCCGCCGCGGTGTTCGTCGCGTCGTCAGGCGCTGCCTACAAGGCCGAGGATCCCGCCGCCTCGCCCGCGATGCGCCTCTACGGCGCGATGAAGCGCGAGGACGAGGATCGCTTCGCCGACTGGGCCACCGCCCGGGGCAAGCGGGCGGTGATCGGCCGGATCTTCAACATCACCGGCCCCTTCATCAACAAGCACCAGGCCTATGCGATGGCCAGCTTCATCCTCGACGCGCTCGCGACGCGCCCGATCGAGGTCCGGGCGCCGCGCGAGGTGATCCGGGGCTATGTGGCGATCCGCGAGCTGGTCTCCCTGATCTTCGCGCTGCTGGGCGATGCCCCTTCGGGCGTGACGCGCTTCGACACCGGCGGCGAGGCACTCGAACTGGGTGCCGTCGCCGCGGTCGTCGCCGAAGCGCTGCAGGGACCTGGCGTCAGCCGCGCCCCGGTCACCGATCCGGTGGCGGACCGGTATGCGGGCGACGGCGAAGCCTATGCCGCACTGCTCGCCCGGCACGGCATCACGCCCGTCCCGCTCGGGCAGCAGGTGGTTGAAACCGCCGACTATCTGCAGGCTGCCGGACACGATGTTCGGCGGTGACTTGACGACCCTCAACAACTATACGGCGGCGCAATTCTCGCCCTCCGCCGAACCCAAAGGCAATCGGATCCCAGTATGACCCATTTCCCGACCGGCACGCAGCGCCAGTTCGCACCCTCCCAACGGATCCGCACCGCCCTGACCGCGACTTCGGCGGCGCTGGCGCTGTTTGCCTATTCGGCACCGGCCTGGGCGCAGACGATCGATCAGAACACGCCCTCGGGTTCGCCGCTGAGCCCCGGGACGAACACGACCCAGGGGCAGAGCTCGTCGAGCCAGAGCCAGAACCAGAACACGACTTCGACGCCGACGCCCTCGACGGTGTACGAGCCGATCTCCGTGGATCGCTCGGGCAGCAGCCGCGACACCGTCGGCACCACGCAGAACAGCGGCGTCCGCACGAATGACGGGCTGCTGGACACCGAGGCGATGCGCCTTCGCCAGCCCGTGAAGCCCGGCGAGTTCGAAAGCTGGGCGCGCGACGTCACCGGCCGCAACCTCAAGCGCTTCGGCAGCGACCTGCTGCTTCCCGGCTCGCGCGACTTCGCGACGCCGGCAACCTCGACCATCCCGCCCGATTATGCGCTCAACGTGGGCGACACCGTCTCGATCGCGCTGACCGGCTCGATGGAAGGCAGCGTCGATGCCGAGATCGATCGCGACGGCAAGATCTTCCTGCCCAACGTCGGCAGCGTCAGCCTGGTCGGCGTGCGCTACCGCGACCTGCGCGATCGCATCGCGGCGGCGATCGGGCGCAAGTATCGCGGCTATGACGTCTCGGTCTCGCTCACCAAGCTGCGCGGCGTCCGCGTCTACGTCACCGGCTTCGCCGCGCATCCAGGCGCCTATTCGGTCAACAGCCTGTCGACGCTGGTGAACGCCATACTCCAGGCCGGCGGCCCGGCCGCGGGCGGCAGCTTCCGTTCGGCCAAGCTCTATCGCAACGGCCAGGAAGTGGCCGATTTCGACCTCTACCAGCTCCTGCGCGACGGCGACCGCTCGCACGATCCGCTGCTGCAGAACGAGGACGTGATCTTCATTCCCGCCGTCGGCCGTCAGGTCGCGGTGATCGGCAGCGTCAACGAAGAGGCGATCTACGAAGTGCGACAGGGCGAGAGCCTTGCCGACACGCTGCGCATCGCCGGCGGGCCGACCAACCTGGCCGATGACTCGCGCCTCATCCTCTATCGCCTGTCCGATCAGGATTCCGTGGGCAGCCGCCAGATCGAGCGCACCGCGGCATCGAACTTCGCCACCGAAGCCGGCGACATCATCCAGATCCTGCCGCAGGGCAGCCTTGCCCGTCCGCTCGAGCGCCAGCAGGCGATCGTCCGGATCGAAGGCGAAGTGAACAAGCCGGGCAACTATTATGTGGCGCCGAATACGCCGCTGGCCGAGGTCGTCGCGATGGCCGGCGGCCTGACCCCGCGCGCTTATGTCTATGGCACCCGCTTCTCGCGCGAGACCGTGCGCGCCCAGCAGCGCCGTGGTTTCCTGGATGCCGTCGATCAGATGGAGATGGCTCTCGCCGCCGCCCCGCTGACCGGCAACGGTCTGGGCGACCAGACGCAGCGCCAGGCCCAGGTCGCCTCGGCCAAGGCCTTCCTCGACCAGCTGCGCAAGAAGGAGCCGGACGGCCGCCTGGTGCTCGACGTGACGCCGGTCGATGCCGCGCTCCCGAACAATCTCCTCGTCGAGAACAACGATCGCATCGTGATCCCGCCGCGCGTGGAGACGGTCGGCGTGTTCGGCGCGGTGTACCGCCCGGCCTCGTTCATCGTCGGTAACGGCAAGGCCATCCGCGTCCGCGACTATGTCGAGCAGGCCGGCGGCGTCATCCGCGGCGCCGATCGCGGCAACATCTTCGTGGTGCGCGCCAATGGCTCGGTGCTGACCCGCAAGCGTGGCGCGATGAGCGCGCAGGTGCTGCCGGGCGACACCATCTTCGTGCCGATCCGCACCGAGAACTACTCGCTGCTCGCCAAGATCCGCGATATCTCGCAGGTCGTCGCGCAGTTCGGCATTGCGGCCCTCGCGATCGCGGCGATCAACTGATGACGCCCTATCGCTCCCTCACCGGCACGCTCACCCGGCTTCCGGTGCTCCGCAATCCATGGCTGCGGCGCGGCCTGTTCGTGGTGCTGCTCGCCATCTGCGCGGCGCTCACCCTGTTCCCGCAGAAATATCGCGCCGCCGTCAGCCTGACGCCGACCGATCCGGGCACCCTCGGCCTTAGCGGCACGCTGGGCCAGCTCGGCGCCGTGAACAGCGTGTTCGGCAACCAGGCCGCGATCGAAGTGAGCCAGAAGGTCGCGAACAGCGAATATGTCCGCACGATCGTCGCCAAGCAGACCAACCTCGAGCAGCACCTCAAGCTCACGCCGATCGAAGTGCATCGCTGGCTCGATCGCCATATCGACATCACGGTACTGCGCGGCGGCATCATGCAGATCGAGCTCAAGCAGCGCGATGCCGAGTTCGCCCGCCGGGTCGTCTCGGCTTATGGCGAAGCGGTCCGCAGCCAGCTCGCGCTGATCGCCCGCCGTCAGACCGAGCAGAAGCGCGCGATCCTGCAGCAGCTGTTCGAGCGAGCGGGCGAGCGCCTGTCCAAGGCGCGCACCGCCTATGACACCTTCCGCCTTTCGACCCGCTACAGCAGCCCGCAGGCGGCCTTCTATGCGGCAGGCGACCGGATTCCGGCGCTCGAGGCCGATATCCGCGCGAAGGAAGTCGATCTCAACGCGATGCGGCAGTTCGCGACGGACGACAATATCCGCGTCCGCCAGATGATCGCGGCGATCGACGCGCTGCGCCAGCAGCTGGCAGTGGCGAAGTCCACCTCGCCGCAGCAGGACAGCTCGGTCGGCCAGGTCGTCCGCCAGACGACGGAAGCAGAGCGTCTCTCCCGCGAGCTCGACATCGCCCAGGGCCTGTACGAGAACTACAAGCGCTTCCTGCAGGGCACGTCCGTCGAGGACCTGACCTCGGGCGTCACGATCCGTATCCTCGAGCCGGCCTATATCGACAGCGAGCGCCAGCTTAACTTCGGGCCTCTGGCGCTGGGCGTGCTGATCCTGCTGCTTGCGCTCGCGCTCGAATTCTATCCGCTGCGCCCGCCGCTTTCCGAGACCAGGCTCGCCGAGAAAGAGGCATGATCGACACGAGGCAGCCCGATCTATCGGTCGTCATTCCCTGCTACAACGAGGAGGAGAATGCCGAGGCGATCTGCGCGGCGGTGATCGCCCAGCTGGAGCCGCTGGAGCTCCTCTTCGAGGTGATCTTCATCGACAATGACTCGACCGATCGCACGGTCGAGATCGTCAAGTCGATCTGCGCGCGCGATCCGCGGGTCCGCCTGATCGTCAACACGCGCAACTTCGGCCAGATGCGTTCGCCGACCTATGGCATCTACCAGGCACGCGGCCGTGCCGTCGTGGGCATGTGCGCGGATTTCCAGGACCCGCCCGAGCTGCTCCCGCGCTTCGTGGAGCGCTGGCGCGCCGGTGTCGACATCATCCTCGGCATCCGCGCGGGCGAGGAGCGCAACAGCCCGATGCTGCGCGCTACCCGTGGCCTGTCCTATTGGCTCGCGCGCAATTTCGGCGACTATCCGATCCTGCCCGGCGCCACCGGCTTCGGCCTGTACGATGCCCGCGTGGTCCGCTCGATCCGCCAGCTGGCGGAGCCGGAGCCCTTCTTCCGCGGCATGCTGGTCGAGACCGGCTACCGGCTCGAGACCATCGCCTATCCGCGCCCGCCGCGTGCCGGTGGCCGCTCGAAGAACAACTTCTTCGCCCTGCTCGATTTCGCGATGTCGGCGCTTGCCGGTTCGTCGAAGCGGCTGCTGCGCATTCCGATCTATATCGGCGCGTTCGGCGCGCTGATGACGCTGGTGATGCTGCTCGGCGGAACGCTGGCCTTCTTCCTCGATCGTCCGATCGCGGGCTGGTTCATCGCCGCGGTGGTGCAGGCGCAGCTGGCCATGCTGTTCGGGTTCCTGGGATTGCTGGGCGACAATGTCCGGATCATCTCGGAGCGCACGCGCGGCACCCCGCTCGTGCTCGAGCGCGAACGCATCAACTTCCCGCCGGAATGAGCGCATGGCGATCTCTCTCTCCCGCGAGCGCCTGATCGAGCTGTGGCGCTATTACCAGGCCGGGGTGGTCAACACCGCCTTCGGCCTGGGTGCCTATGCGCTCCTCGTCTGGCTTGGCCTCAACATGTTCGTCGCGCAGCTGGTCGCCCATGTCGCCGGAGTCGCGTTCAACTACATCACCTATAGCCGGCACGTGTTTCGCGATGCCGGGCCGGCCAAGCTGCGCTTCACCATGTCCTATGTGGTCAACTACCTGATCGGCCTGGCCACACTCGCCTGCGTCGCGCTGGTAATCAAGTCGCCCTATCTCGCCGGCCTGATCACCGCGGTGCTGGTGTCGATCCTCAACTATTTCATCCTCAAGCACTTCATCTTCGTGAGGAAGACCGCGTGACGGAGACGCCACGTCCGGTGCGCCAGTCCGTCTGGATGGAATATGCGCTGATCCTGCCGATCATCGCCGCGATCGGCTACACGACATGGTTCTTCTTCTATTATCACTATCTGCCCCAACCCTTCTTCTACGAGCCGAGCGGCACGTGGATGGACTGGTATTCGCTGACTCGATGGTCGCAGAAGCCCGGGGCCTATGAAATCGAGCGGACCATCTATCCGCCGCTTTCCTTCGTGCTCATGCGGATGTTCTCGATCCCGCATTGCTATGCGCTGACCTATTCCGAGGAAGCCCGCGCCTGCGACTGGCTTGGCGGCGTGGCGCTCACCGCGATGTGGCTGGGCACGGTCGTGCTCACCTTCCTGAGCTATCGCAAGGTCGATCGGCGCACCGCCCTGCCCCGCGCCTTCGCGATGACCTTCGGCTTCCCGATGATCTACGCCTTCGAGCGCGGGAACCTGCTGATCTTCTGCTATGCCTGCATCCTGCTCGGCTTCGGCCCCTTGCTGAAATCCGCCTGGCTGCGCTGGTTCTTCGCCGGCCTGGCGGTGAACTTCAAAGTCTATCTGGTCGGCGCGATCGTCGCCCCCCTCCTGCGCCGCCGCTGGGTGGCGTTCGAAGGCATGCTGCTGTTCACGGTGCTGATCTATCTGGCGAGCTGGTACATCCTCGGCGAGGGCAGCCCCTCGCAGATCTACCGGAACATCACGAGCTATTCGACCGGCTTCGGCGCGCAGGCCGCGCTCGATCTCTGGTTCCCCGCCACCTATCTGCCGCTCAAGACGCTGATGACCGGGACCTTCCCGATCTACACGGTCGTGAGCTCGACCATGGCCGACGGCCTGGTGATCGGCGTGACGATCTTCACCCGCGTCATCCAGGCATCGATCCTGATCGCGGCGGCGGCGGCCTGGCTCCGGCCGGAAGCGGTCCCGCCCCGGCGCGTCGTCTTCCTGGCGATCGCCTTCGCGCTCAGCGCTTCGGAAGCCGGCGGCTATACCGAGATGCTGACGCTGGTGTTCGTCTTCATGGAGAAGCGTCGCGGCTTCGAGCGGACGACGGCGCTGTACATCGCCTATTTCCTGTCGATCCCGTTCGACTTCACGCTGGGCCTGCTGCCGCCGCTGGTGCGCTACTCCTATCTCGCCAATGTCGAGGTGATCGCCCAATATGGCGTTGGCGTGATGTCGCTGCTGCGCCCCGGCCTCAGCATGATCATCGCCGGCTTGCTGTCGATCCAGACCGTCCACGAGGTAGTGGCCGACATCCGCAACCAGGGCTGGCAGAATCGCTGGCGCTACCGCTTCGACTGGCCGGTCCTGCCCGGCGTGCTGCGCCCCAGCCGGCCGCGGCAGGCGGGCGAAGAAGGTCCGCGATGACGGGCCCCGCCTGCGAGACGATCTGATGGCCACCACAGACCTGCGCCATCGCTGGATGCTGCTGGCGATCCTCCTTGTCGCCTTCTATCTGCGCGCCTCGAGCATCGCCTTCGGCCTTCCCGGGCTGAACGATCCCGACGAGATGATGTTCGAGCTCGGCGCAATCCGCATGCTGCGCGGACCGACGCTCGATCCGGGCTGGTTCGGTCACCCGGCCACCACCACCATGTATGTGCTGGCGCTCGTCAATATCGGCGTGCTGGCCTTTGCCTTGCTGACCGGCGTGGCGAGTTCGGCCGGCAAGTTCGTCGAGCTGATCTACGCGGATCCCAGCTGGATGATCCTTCCCGGCCGCGTCGCCATGATGCTCTTCGCGCTGGGCACGATCTGGATGAGCTGGCGGCTCGCTTCGCGTTTCTTCGGCCCTGCCGCCGGCCTTGTGGCTGCGCTGCTGATCGCGTTCGATCCCGTGCACATCGCCTGGTCGCAGGTGATCCGGTCGGACATCATGGCCTGCTTCTTCATGCTGCTCTGCCTGCAGGCCTGTTCCGACATCGCCGAGAACGGGCGCTGGCGCAGCTATCTGCGCGCGGCCTTCTGGCTCGGCGTCGCCATCGCGACCAAATGGCCCTTCGCGCTGACCGGCATCGCGATCGCCGGCGCCAGCCTTGTCGCGGTGCGCACCAACGTCCTGCCCGCGCGCACCGCGATCGTCCGGCTCGCCGCCAGCGGGGCGGCGGCGATCGGCTTCCTGCTGCTGGTCTCCCCCTATCTGCTGATCAACTACCGCACGGTGGTGCGCAATCTCCAGGGCGAGAGCCAGCCGCACCATCTGGGCGCGACCGGCGGCGACTTCCTCCACAATCTCTGGTGGTATCTCTCCGGCCCGGTCGCGACCGGCCTCGGCATTGTCGGGCTTGTTTTATTCCTGCTCGGCGTCGCGCGATTGCCGCGACACCGCCTGCCGCTCTTCCTGCTGGCGCCGCTGGCCCTCGCCTTCCTGCTGCTGTTCTGCGCGCAACAGCTGGTCTGGGAGCGCTGGGCCCTGCCGCTGCTGCTGATCGGCGCGATCATTGCCGGGGGAGGTTGGGTCGTTCTTCAGGCAATCCTGCGTCGAACGCTCGCGGTGCCGGTGGCGCGGACCGCGATAACCATCGCCGTGGCGTTCGCTGCCGTGCTGCCGCTCGGGCTGCACGCCTGGTCCGATGGCGTCGAGCGCATGCACGACACCCGCCAGCAGGCCTCTGCCTGGGCACGCCAGCATATTCCGCCGGACGCTACCATCCTCATCGAGCACTTCGCCTATGACCTGATGAGCGCGCCGCAGCATTTCCTGTTCCCGCTGGCCGACGCCGGTTGCGTGGACCCGCGCGGACTGGTCCGCGGGACGATCCCCTATTCCGTGATCGACCGGGCCCGCGGCAGCCGCTCCAACCTCGACTATGGCACGCTCCCGCCCGAAAAGGCCGCCCTCTGCATCCCCGACTTTGCGATCCTCACGCAATATGACCGGTACCGCGCCGAGCGCACCACCTTCCCGAACGAATATGCCGCCTATCAGCGGCTGATCGCGCGCGGACGCATCGTCGCGACCTTCGCCCCGAGCCCGGGCCGGCATGGCGGCCCCATCGTGCGGATCGTCGATCTGCGCAAACCCTAGCTGCGTGGCGCCTGGCGGCGATAACTGAGCGCCTCGGCGACATGGATCCGCCCCACGCCCTCAGCCCCGGCAAGGTCAGCGATCGTGCGCGCCACGCGCAGCACCCGCGTATAGCCGCGCGCCGATAGCCGCATCGCCTCGGCCGCCTGCGCCAGCAACTTGCGGCCCGGCTCATCGGGCGTGGCATGGCTGGTGAGCAGGTCGCCTTCCGCCTCGGCATTGGTCCGCGCCGGCACGTCCCTATAGCGCGCCACCTGCACCGCCCGCGCCTCGGCGACGCGCACCGCCACTTCGGCCGAGCTTTCCGCCCGCCGATCGAGCACCAGGTCCGCCGCGGTCACCGGCTGGACCTCGACATGCAGGTCGATCCGGTCAAGCAGCGGGCCCGACACCTTGGCCTGGTAGTCCGCCGCGCAGCGCGGCGCTCGGGCACAGGCCAGCGCCGGGTCGCCCAGATGCCCGCACCGGCACGGGTTCATCGCCGCGACCAGCTGGACGCGCGCCGGGAAGGTGACATGCGCATTGGCGCGCGCCACGCTCACCACCCCCGCCTCGATCGGCTGCCGGAGCGAATCCAGCACCGCGCGCTGGAATTCGGGCAGCTCGTCGAGGAACAGTACGCCGAGATGCGCCAGGCTCACTTCCCCCGGCTTCACCCGCAGCCCGCCGCCGGTGAGCGCCGCCATCGAGGCGGAGTGATGGGGTGAGCGGAAGGGCCGCGTCCGGGTCAGCCGACCGCCCTGCAGCGTCCCCGCGACCGAGGCGACCATCGACACTTCCAGCGCCTCGCTTGCATCCAGCGGCGGCAATATGCCCGGCAGGCACGATGCCAGCAGCGACTTGCCCGCCCCCGGCGGCCCACACATCAGCAGGTTATGTCCACCCGCCGCCGCGATCTCGAGCGCGCGCCGCGCCGTCTCCTGCCCCTTCACCTGGGCAAGATCGGGCCCGACCACCGGCGGATCGACGGTACCCGCCTCGGCCGCGGGCAGCAGCTGGTGCCCCTTGAAGTGGTTGAGCAGCGCAATCAGGTCCGGCGCGGCGATCACTTCCACCTGGCCCGCCCAGCTTGCCTCGGGGCCCTGCGCGGCAGGGCAGACCAGCCCCTTGCCCGTCTCGGCAGCATGCAGCGCTGCGAGCAGCACGCCGGGGCTCGGCGCGATCCGCCCGTCCAGCGCCAGCTCGCCGACCACGACATAGCCCGACAGCGTCTCGGCATCGACCACGCCCATTGCCCCCAGCAGCGCCAGCGCTACCGCAAGGTCGAAATGCGAGCTTTTCACGTATTAAGCCAAACCTATCAATTCGATTTCACGGTCGGCTGGGCATAATCTCTCCTTCACGGGGCGCCGCGTGCCGCCACATGGCGAGTAGGTTCGTTACAGCAAACTGTTGAGCAGCGGTTCGAGCTCGGCGCGAACGTCATCATATGGCTCTCGACACTGTCGGCGGCTTGGTCATTTGGCTATGAATCTTCTTTCAAGCGATGCCCATCGCCACGCTCCAGCACGCGGATCAAATCACGCGATAGGATGGTGACGGCCGCCGCCAAAGCCTTGAGATCGAGGCTATCAGGGTGTGACAAATCCGCCTCGATCTTTGCCATGACCTCCGGCGAAAACTGAGAGAATCGCTTCGTACCCAGAAGCAGCAGAGAGTAATTGGCTTCCCAACCCCGATAACGCGTTGCGCCGGCTTTATGCGTATGCCGGAAGGCCTGAAGGTCTCCGCTTGGATCTTCGACGAGCAGAATCCCGCTAAAATTGCGCAGCGCCTTTTCCGAAGCTACGAATTGTTCGCGCGAGACCAAAGCGAAAGCCACGGTGATGGCTTCCAATCCAACATTTTCGAGGATCAGGCGTGGCAAACGTCGGGAGTCCGACGCGCTCGGTACATGCACTAACGCCACTTTGCTCATTTTGGTGGACGCAAACCGAATGACCTTACCTGGCGGCAGCAGGAGTGCCGTCGCCTGCACGGTCGATTCCGACATTTGCAAATTGGCATCGAGAGCGATCTGGCAACTCTGCCACTCGCTGCCTCCTTCTTCGCCGGCTCGCTCCTCCACAGCTCCGGCTGGGCCACGATCAACTGGTTCGTGCTGCCCGCCGTGGCACTCGTGCTCGTGGCACTTGTCTGGCGCGCTGCCCGCACTCCCACTCGAAAGGCGCATTTCGCATGATCGCAAAATATCGAACCGGGCTGATCCTCAGCGTCGCAGTTCTGGTCTTGGCTGGCTCGCTCTACGCCGAAACGCAGAAGCCCGCCCCAGCCAAGCCGAGTGACCTGCGGGCGAGCGACGAAGGCGCACGGCTCAAAAGCCTCCTCGTCAACGACACCGCCATGCCTAGCCTCGCGCCGCAGGGCTATGACGTGACGATCGTCGTCTTCTCGGACTATCAATGCCCCTATTGCCGCAAGCTGCACCCGACGCTGAACCAGCTTCTGGCCAGCGACCGCAAGGTACGCATCGTCTATCGCGACTGGCCGATCTTCGGGGAGGCTTCAGTCGAAGGCGCCCGGGTGGCGATGGCAGCCGGCTATCAGGGTAAGCATGCCGCGTTCAACGACGCGCTGATGGCAGGGCCGGTCAAGTTCACTTCCGCCGACATCCGCAAGGCCGCCGTACGCGCCGGCATCGACTGGCAACGCCTGCAAATCGACCTGAAACAGCATCAGGCGGAAATCGATGCTGGCCTCGGCCGCACCGTCCAGCTGGCCCGGCGCATGGGCCTGTCGGGCACCCCGGCACTGGTGATCGGCGACTATCTCATTCCGGGCGCAATCGATGCTGCAACCCTGCGTGAGGCAGTGAAGGCCGTTCGACAAGGCGCGCCGAAGTGATCCGTCAGGTAATGAAGGAGACGAACGCGAAGCGGACGTGCATCAACATCAGAGTGAATTCCTCCCGGAAAGGCGAGCGACGTGCCATCAATAAAGATTCACCCAATTACAACCCCTCGATTCGAGTAATTGATAATGCGCAACGGCAGCGCTCATGCCAATGGCGCCCGACTGGAATATTCGCGATGAACCGATCGGAGTTACGTGCCCCTGAAATCTGACCGATCTTGAGTAAAGCTCACGCTTGAAGCGGAGCGGGTTCAGTGAAAGCGATTATCGCGATTTTGGGGCAGGAAGCCTGGATGGCGCTGACGATGGCGGAAATAGGCCGAGGCAGCAACGGCTGATGATGGGCTTATGCTGCTCCTTGCTGGTGCGTTGGCGCGAACGGGCGGCAGAAGGCTCGACCATCAGCGCCACTTTTGTTCATGGCGCAACATGTATATCATGTACCAGCGCCTCTTGATCTGCATTTAGGCCATGAACATGGTTTCCTCAATTTCAGTACCACGCTCTTCGCGGAAGGGGCCGCAGCCAATTTTACTGATAAGAACTGAGATTATGTGATCGATCATGTGATCAAATGATGAAAATCTCAGGAGGCGACTTGAGTCCATAAGGGCGGACTCTCCGGTGGAATTAATAGTCATCCAGATTTGATTGTTGGCAACGATGACGCCCACCGGGCGCCATTCGCGCATAAATTCATCAGGCCGCTCACTTGAAAATTCAATCTGCGGAGTCCCAATATAAACAGGGCGTTGATCATCAAGGTCAACGGATCTGCTCAGGCTTTTGTCAAGCCCAAATAAATGCATAACGGAGTCAAATAAGATACATCCGCCGCACTCCGATAAGAATTCATCATAGCCTCTTGGAGCTTCAAATCCTGCAACAGTGATAAAATTATCATTATTAGTGTTTTTGGGAAATATTTTATGAAGGTATCTAAGTTTTTGTTCGGAGCCAATCTTCTTGACAAACAATATCCCGTTATCCGTCAAAATATTGGTATTGTCGGCGCATTCGTGCGCCGCTGAAATTATACGCTCATAGGCTCGCATTAGGCGCACTCTCCCCACCCGGTTTGCGCAACTTTAATCGCGATGGCCCTTCCACAGGTCTGCGCAATCCTCATCAGCGCGTCTTCTCTCGACTCGTAACCAAACATATCAGAGATCATGTTGTCCAAATTGTCCACGCGAATCCTGCCCGATAGCATTCCGGTTATATCAGTAAACCAACCGACTGAACGCACTGTCCGGGACAATCCCTCTAATCCACGAATAGGCGCTCGATGCCCCCCAGCCCTCATATGCACCTCAATATGCTCCCTCTTCGTGAGGAACTCGATATTGTTTGGATCTCTCGCGCTGGCTAGGGAGTTCCCATTCACCGTATTCCTGTGATGTCCTTCCATGCCGCGAACTCGCCCCGTTTCGAGGAGCTCCTTCTTCTGTGCAGGAGTCCATGCCCGCGTCCCGCCACCAGCCTGTACCAGCCTCTTTTCCTCCGCCCACGCATCTCTAACAGCCGCGCGGCGCGCGCTCTCAACCTCTTGGGCGGTTGGGCAGCGCCCGTTTTCATCATTGCACGCGGTGCCCGTCGGATCCGTGCTGTTTAGCGGATCATTCCCCACATATGTGTACAGATTGACCTGATCATCATATCCGATGGGATCGGTTTGCAAGAAGCGGCCCAGCGTCGGCGAGTAGATGCGAGCCTTGTAGTAATACATTCCCAACTCGGGGAGCCATGCCTGGCCAGTGTATTGGAACCGTCCCGGTTGGTTGGCGCCAGGGATGCCATACTCGTCGTAGCGATAAATACCCAAGGCATTGCCGTTGGCATCCGCAACCGACACCACTGACCCCTGATGATCGACTTGCATGCTGCGCAGGTCAGAAAGCCCCGCCCCTTCATACCAAAGGAGGGGGTCGTCCTCGCCTACACCATGCAGGTACCGCCGGAGCAGATTGCCCGACCCATCATATTCCACGGTGAGCTGGTCGCCATCGTACAGGAAGCGAGTATCGCTGACCCCGCCGCGGTAAACCTGATAAAGGCGACCAAGGGGGTCGTAAACTAGCGCAACGCCCTCGGAGGTTGCCACCAAACGATTCTCTGCATCATAAGCGTAATTCGTCGTACCATCAGCAATAAGGTTACCGTTTGCATCATATGCGAAGCTGTTGCCGGCCACGCTCGCATATTGATTGAGCCCGTTGGCCGTATAGGCTCGATCAACATTCACATAACCGGTGAACGCGTAACTGTTATTGGTTCGAGATCTACTAACAATCTGACCCGCCGGATTGTAGCCAAAGTTCGTCGCAACATCGTACGATGAACCTACCAGATCATGATTGATGCTTTGAAGCCGTGAGATTTGATCGAAACCGTACGACGAATAGACGGCACCTCGCCACTCGCCCGAACGACGTCCTTGGTTGTCCCAATCGAAATGCACCCGCTGGTAGACACCGCTTTCATAAGCGTCGATTGGCCGATCCAAACCATCATAAGCGTAAGTAAAGAAAATGCCATCGGGATAGGTGAGCCGACTGCGGTTGCCATCGGCGTCATATTGATAGCTCAGATTCCGGCTCACCCCTCCCATGCTTGTGGAGCTGGAGGCCAACCGCCCGAACCCGTCATAACCGTTGAGCACCGCGTCGCCGCCGGTCGGGCCATCAAACCGCGCCGCCGTTTGCAAACCTCGTAGATCGTAGCTGTAATAGACATCGCGCGTCGAACTGGCGCTCACGTTGGTGCACGCATAGCCCGAGACGCAGGTGTCTGGTACGATCTTCGACGTCATCCGATTGAGGGCGTCATAAGCAATGCTAAAGGTGCGAGCGTCGCGCTTTCGAAAGCTGGTGCGATTGCCATTCGCGTCGTAGCCATAGGCTTCATAGTCATTGGTGTTGACCGCGCCGGAAGTCGCGATTGCGTTCGCTGGCGTCGAGCCATTGTAGCCAGTAGGCGCAGTTGCCGAGGGAAATTGCCACAGCACCTGGCGATCATGCCCGTCATAGATCAGGCGCGCCTTGTTGCCATTGGCATCAACGATATATTCCTGTTTATCGTTCAAGGTATAGCTGTAGGTGACATAGGCCTGCTCCAGGCCTGTCCCGACCGCTCTGCGGACCTGCACTAAGCGCCCGGCTGTATCGTAGATATTCTTAGCGACGCGATCCGGGCCAAAACTCGCAGATACACCAGGAGTGCAAGCATCCGCATTGGCTGCAGTCGGATCCATGCGGACCACGGTGCACACAAGCCGACCGAGCGCATCGTAGCTGTATTGGGTCAGCAGATAGGTCGCGCCGTTACTTACTCTTTCGCTGACCTTATGGCCGAGCGCATCATAAGAATAGTCCTTCCGCTTATTGACGGTGAAATTAGGCCAATCTGCTGCCGCCACAGACGCGTCTGGCCAAGTGCCCAGGACTCCATCTTCAATCGAGATCAGCCTGTCGGCCGAATCATAAGTGTAGCGGATTCCGGAATTGTGCAGCGGTCCCCCGCCGTCCGGATCTGGGTACATTTCCCCCGTTTTACGGCCTGAGGAATCATACCGCGTATCGATGGTAAAACTCGGGCTGTCCTGAGCGTGGGTCAGCCGCGGAATAAGTAGAGCCACGCAAGTCATCGCGGCGAAGGCAAATCGAGCACAACGCTCAAATGGTTTAAGGCCTATCACTGGCAGGATCCTCCGGTTCCGCGCGGACTGATCTTCCTGATGACGTCACCACGACCGTTATAAACATAACAAGTCCGCAGCGTCTGGCTGTCCGCAGTTACCGCGATGCCTCGAAGCATCAGGTTATTTGCAGTCCCGTCCGGGCCATATTCGTAACTCTTTACGACCTCATCCGCCGTCCCCCCTGCGCAAGAGTTGCCGACCGTCGCACTAGTCCGGCAGGTGCGCTCGTCGGCAAGCAGCCATATGGGTTCAGGGCCTGCGCTGTAACCGCCGCCCGCATTCTTGAACCATGGATATCGCTGGACGTAGGAGTAACGAACCAGGGGAGAAATGCCGCCCACCGCGGGAAGGGCTTTGGTGAGTACTCCGCCGTGGCTACCGTCATAGCTGAAGCTGGTGACCGCGCCCCGCGCATCGGTGATCGTCAGCGGCTTGTTGCAGGTCTTCGGATTAGTGCAGGCCGAAGGATAGGTGGCGGAGATTGAGTAAGCGGCATCGCTCGAGCCCGGCTTCGGAACAAAGGTCATTTTGGTTATGTTGTTCCGTGCGTCTCGCTCGTACGTGTGGCCGTTCCCTTCAGACTGGCTGTCCCCGACTATCCGGTAATCGAAGTGGTTATAGCTATCCAGCCACTGCGAAGAGCCGCGTCCAAGATTCTCGGCGATCCCTTCAACCACACCAAATGTGAGATTGCCGCTTGCATTGCGCCAGAAGCCCAGCGGTCCGGTTACATCGCTAACTCCATGAGCCGTAATACGGCCTTCCTCCATGTTCCGGTAATAGGTGTAATTCCAAGTGTTGCCGCCCTTAGTGACTGAGGATACATGACGCTCAAGATAGCCGTCATTTTCACTACCGACCGTTTCATAGGTGTAGTTCACCGCCGATCCGGGAACTCCGGTATCTTCGATACTCAGGATGTCGCCAAGCACCGGCTTCCCAGGGACCGACGAAGCTCCAAAGGTCAGCTTGCGTCCGTACGTCTGCCCTTTTCTGCGAATCAGGATGCTGCGGTCGCTGTCACTGTAGATGAAATCCACATAGTCGATCGCGGTTGCAGTATTCGAGCAGAGCGCCAGCGCGCCCTCGTTGCAATAGAGCTGAGCCTTGTTGAAAGACAGAACTCGTTTCACGCCTCCCCAAGCAGGTGAGGTAATGTCATCCGATCGAAATTCATATTCAATTGTTACACCGCGATTAGAGCTGATCGAACGCAGTCGCCCATAGGGCAGGCCGTCGCGCGTAATCCACTGTGTATATAGTCGCCAGATTTCGCCGTTCGGAAAATTAATCTGATCAAAGTATCGTTGACCCGTTGGGCCGACCCTCACAGGCATGCTCGCGCCATCGGCAGTATAATAACCGTCTCCCCCTGAGTAATTGCTCAGGTAAATTATATGGGTCGGCCCGATGCTAGGTAAGTAAGAGGATCCGTCCGGATTTGTAACAATATAGCTGTAATGTCCTCGAGTCATGCCGCTGCCGAGCGGCGTCGTTACCGCATTAATAGTACCAACATTTTCATTCAGGAACGTGTTTTCTTGAAAGGGGAAGTTATTGCCGAAATTTGCTCCCGTCTGCTCTAGGGGTGCGAAGGAGATTGCTTGATCTCCCGTTGGCATCACTAGCTGCATATTGAGCTTTAGCGAGCTAAGCTCCGGCGCAAAGCTCAAGAGAGGAATTGTGACATTAGCCTTGCCGGATACCAAATCCACACCGTTTTCATCCTGGGTGCTAATCGCAGGCTGGGTCGCGGTCAGGTATGCATACGGATCGCTCTGTGCCCAAGCCGTCTGAGATCCGGCAGCGAGAAGCGAAACCGCCATAGCAATGCGAGAAGATAAGCCGAAGGACCAGTGACCGCGGTGCCATGTGTGACCCGGCATAATGTCTCCTGAAGTTGATGATCCCGAAATAGGGGAGAGGATGCAGTGAATGGCTAGGGCGATGGAAGCATCAAAAGGGCCCCGCCCGGCATTTATCCGCACGGGGATTGATAGGCACTCGCCCCCAGCGCCTAGAGTCCTATACAAGTAGCAATTGGGCCCGTTAGAGTTATTGTTACCTGTCCGCTGCTAGTCGCGCCGAGGCTATCCGCGACGACGTATGTAAAGACGGCGGCCCCTCGTCCGGTGCCTACAATATGAATTGTTGACGCGGAAGAAATGGAAACAGTCGCAGCGTTCTGGATAACGCCGCTCGTGCGCGTAATCGACTGCAAAGCGAGCGGTACGTTATTCTCGGGATCAGTGTCATTTGCGGTAAGATTCAAATTATATGTCGTATTGCACGGAAAGCTGATGGCGTCGGCGTTTGCCACTGGAGGGAGATTGCCGCTGGGAGTTGGCGTTGGAGCTGGAGTGGGGCTAGGGCTAGGGCTAGGGCTAGGGCTAGGGCTAGGGCTAGGCGTGGGAGTCCCGCCAGAACAATTGGCCGCCGCTGAACTCACCACATATCGTGAACGATTCCCCGCTGCGTCAAAACATGTTGTAGTGGATATACCACCATTGCTTCCGCCGGTTATTGACGACCCAACAAGTCGGCCGAGCGCATCATATTGATAGCTAGTGGCCTCTTGCGCCTGAGCCATCAAGGCAGTGAAACTGATTGCGAGACCACTAGTGCACGCCAGCAAACGAACACGCATTGCCGCTCCTTTACGAATCGGTCTTGAGGTCATTAAGCACGCATCCATTCGGCCCCTGCCGTTGGAAGACTATGCGCAAATGACGATCTGAACCCCCAAACAAATATAAGAAACCTGCGATACATTTCGGAAATGTGTCAGAAACTTCGTATGCATCCGTTTTGGCGGCACTTCACCAAAATAAGATGCCGAAGGTCTTTTGCTCTCGCGTTTGCCGGAGAGTCTGATGGCGTAGCGCTGTCCAACGACGTGGTCCCCTGAATTTCCTTCAAGGGGTGAAAAGAGCAATCCTGCCACCGTTACGCACATGATCTCGCCTCGAATGAGTAATAATGTTGGGTGGGAATCAGCGCCCCACCACCGGCATCCATGAGAACAGACAGGGAATCATCTACTCACTAGCTGGCGTTCTCAAGTTGCTGCCTGAATGGGCGCGCCAATATCGGAGATCGGGTGTTTGTAGTCCATTTGCTTCGCGAGTCTCTGCCTTAATCACCGACAATGCGCATCGTGGCGGCATATTTTGAGGTCGCGGGTAGGAGATGGCGCGCATACGCAAGAGGCTGTCGCGGGCTGGTCAAGCGTAGAGCCTGCATAATCGAGCCGATATCTACACCTGCGGCAAACAGATCCCGGTCACGACCTACCCGCACCGAATGTGCCGAGGTCTCTTTGACGATGAGTTCCGCCGGGGCGGAATCGGCTACCTTCTGCGCGACTGGCCCATTGCAAAGCGCTGGGACTGATACGTGCAAGCAAATTCGCCCCCTACGAAAAGTAAGGCCGGAGCAACTCATCGAGTGCTGCGCTTGCCTCAGCCTCCTGCGCAGACGTGAACGACCTGTTGCCAAACGTAACGAGACCTGGCGCGAGTACTACAGGCAGCTTCGTGGGCTTCTCCCAATCACCATTGTAAATGTGAAGGGTCGCTGTCGCGACTCCTGTCGAGCGATCAATATCGCGCGAGCCCAGTCCGAAGCCCAGACCATACCCTTCGCCAAACCGATCTTTGAGCGCTTGCGAGCGCGCTGCAATCCCCTCGCCAAAGAGAGGAAATTCCTCAGTGCGCGCACGAGATACCTCGTCCGCCGCCGGTAGAGCAGGAGCCGGCGGGTTACCTGCGCGCAGAGTTTCAGCAAAACGCTCAGCATCCTCGCGATAGTTTCGTGTCATGAACGTCCTTTCGATTGACCAGTCGTCCGACACTATGGGCCTCGTGCAAGAGACCTCAATGCTCAATCGCCGTGTGCGGGATCATAGCCAAGCTGCTGGAGCCGGCGAGGTCCCCGAATACAGCATTAGCTGAGCGGCGGCTTTATCCCATGTAGCGTTCCTAAGCCGACCGTCCGCAACCGGCCCAGGAGCTGGCCGGCAGCTTTAGTGCAATGCGCCCTAATCGTGGTCATTCAGGATCGACCCTTATGATACCCAAAGTAGCCGTTGGTTGATGCAAGTCAGCTACAACGCTGGAGCAAAGCCCCCCGCGCTTTTTGAGGCGGGATGAATAACTACGTGTCAATAAGGCTCAGAAGACCTTCCGAGGCATGAAGTTTGGCCTCAGCCCGCACGGACACCGATATGGCTTGCAGCTTCAGAGCTTGCTGTACCGATAATTGCCTTTGATATCCGATGCTAGGAACTCGCCCTTGGACCCCGCGGCTTGAAACGCAGCGGCGACATGGTTGGGTACGTCATAATATTGATACGTGCCGCCATTGTGAAAGGTGACCTCGAGGATCAACAAAGCGTCCTCGTATCGGATCGACTGGATGTTCGAAGAACTGAAGGGCGGGAATTGCTGCCAAGCCATAGTCGGGTCCTTATTTAGTTTCTTGGAGAATGGGGTTTTGTTGAAGCCAGGTCTCGACGAAAGGATTGTAATCAGGATCGTCCAAGCGTTTGATGTTCCACCCACCTGGCGTCATCGATTCTTCCGGCGCGAGCTCATCGCAGATCACCGGATCTTGGCTGTCTGGACGCCTATCTTTCGGAGGGGCTTGAATCATTGTCCGCATTGGAAGGCCCACCGCCTCGCCGAGAATGATTGCCTCTCCGGTGCGGAGGATCGGAAGCATGCTGGTCAGACCTTCGAGATTGTCTGAAAGCGCACTGGTCACCTGAGATCTGTCATTGCCATTACTCAGTCGCATGGCGAAGAAGGTTCCGCACTGAGAGAGAATGGTCGGATTTATCTCCGAGGGCCGCTGACTGACGATCATCGCACCAATGCCGTATTTGCGTCCTTCCTTCACAATCCGCTGCGTGACCAACGATGCCGCCCCATCGAAATTATCGTTCAGATAGGCATGCGCCTCTTCCATCACGATCAGCAATGGCCGCTCACGACCGCCTTCGGACAGATTTCGAGCCCAGAAAAGGCCATCATAGATCACGCGCAGGACGTTGCCGATGATGTCGTTCGTCATCGACGACGGGATGCCCGAGAGATCGAGGATGGTGATCGGATTGGGGCTTCCGAGCCAGTCCTTCATAAGTTCGGCGAGGCCCTTCTTGACCAGGCCATCGGCATCCGGATGCCAGTCGCCCGGGCGTAGCAGGAAGTCGTAGCGGGACACGCGGAGTTTCGATCCAAGCGCCTCAAGTTGCGAACGGATATTCAGGCCATCGGGCACATAGTTGATCTTTTCCGGGTCGTCTTTGACGTTCTTGACCTTGCGGAATCGGGGGGGAATCCCGGCCTCGGCGTCGCCCACCAAATCCTTCCCCTTGGCATCCTTCTCATATGCCCAAGTGGCAGGGTCGGTGGGGTTACCCTTGCTGTTATAATAGGTGGCGAACTCCGCGCCGTAGAGCTCGTGCCAAAGCTTGTTCAGCGAGAATGGAACCGGACTGTCGGCGCTCAGGTTTTCCGGGGTGAGTCCGCGGATGGGCGAGGCCGTGAGGCTGTCCGCTTTCGCGGCGATCACGCGCTCGAGAATGATGTTGCGCGCTTTCCCGTCGGTAGGCAGCGCGCCGAACGTCACACGCAGCATCTCGTCAAAGCTCAGCGCCCAAAAAGGGATGCAAAGCCGGCGCTCATTGGGCGCGCGGTCGCTTGGATTAATCCTGAAAACGGTGGCACGATCGCCAAGCGCCCGTGCATACTCACCGTGAAGATCCAGCACGACGATCCGCGCGGAGGGGAAGCGGTCTTCACTCGACAGGACGTTGAGAATGCCCGCGACCGTTGTCGATTTACCCGAGCCTGTGGTGCCGACTATGGCGGAGTGGCGGGTCACCAGCTTGTTGATGTCGACCAGAGCATCGATCGACTCGCTGCCGGCGATATGCCCAACCCGCACCAAATGGTTCTGTCGGTCCGACCGTCCATAGATCACCTTCAGGTCAGCTTCGGAAACGAGGTGCACTTCATCGTCGATGGTGGGATATTGTGAGATGCCGCGCTGGAAACGCCCCGTGCGATAGCCCTCGCCAATTAGCTGAATCTTCATCCAGCGCAGGCCGTTGGGGAGGTCCTTCGCCATGTTCTCCGGAACCGCGCTCGCTCCGACCTGCGATACGATGCCGAATAGATCGACATAGCCGACAGGTATCTTCACGAAGCTGCCGATCTGGCCAATTCTATAGCCTTGGCCATCGACGAAGCTGAGGCCGGAAAATCGGTCAGCGCGCATCGTCACGCTGACGGTTGTCCCGCTGACATCCTGGACCGCCCCGATGACCGTCGCAGCATTAAGGCTTTCAGGGCGCATCTGCGATGGCCTGTGCCTTTGGCGCTTCTGCCTGGGCTCCGGACAGTCCGCGAAGGAGATTACCGAGTGCAGCGAAGTCGCCCAGCCTTACCGACGTCGTGGTTCCGTCCGAGATGAAAATATTGGGCGGCAGTACGGGGGGATCGCCGTCGTTCGCTCGCCAGGTGCCGGCGTTGCGGCCGATAATCGCCTCGTCAAACCCCAGCATGCTGAGATTGGGAGTGCGCTCGGCGCACTCGCGACCGGCTTTGTACTTATCGTCGCTGAGCTTGCCGTACATGAACGCGAAAACCTGCGCGGTCGAATTGGTCGCCAGGCTGCGGCAGATCACATCGTTGATATGCTCGTCCGCGAACGAATAGCCGCAGATGAAAAGCGCGGCCGAAGGCTTGAGCAAAAAGGCTTTCAGCCTGTCCAGCATCGCAAGATAGGGCATCTTGCGGCTCTGGTTATATTTGAGGTGGGAAGGGTAGATCAGATAGGAGTTGCCATCGCGCATAGCGTCGCTGCGGATGACCGCCCCGGTCTTGTCGAGGCGCCAGTTCAACGAGCCATGGATTTTCCACAGGCGCGTCCAGCGCGGGGGCAGTATGGACTCGTCCTCCACTGCTCCCAGATCGAAGAATGCTCGCCTCGCCCCGATAAATCCGTCGAAATACGGCGCGTCGCTTTCCTCAAGAGCCTGCTCCAAAAGTAGGTCGTAGTTCGTGGTGAAAACGTGGATCGGCTGCTCACGATGGATCGCGCGGGCCCAGATCGCGAGGTTGTGATAAGGCGTGTCGTCTCCCGGGAGAGGTACATCGACCACTTCTGAGATCACCGCACAAATTTGCTTGTCGAGTTCTTGCAACTCGCCCGATTGAAGACCGCGCACGATCCCCTTCCCGGCGACACTGCAAAGCAGCCGGATCGTGCTCAGCAACAGTTCGATATTTTTCTCATCTCCCCCGTCCTCATCGACTATCGCGACGATCTTGTCCCAGACCGAGAGCGAGTCCGGCTTGCCTTTCAACCGGTTATGGATGGTAGAGGTGAGCCCCGCCACGTCCTGGATCAGCGGTTCGTTTTGAAGCGTTCCAGCGACTTCGCGTTCCACGCGTACCGACAAAGGGCAGCCGGCACCGATGAAGAAGCCAAGCGGCTTACGATTCTGGGACAGCGACTGCTGGATGAAGCTGATCTGATGGAGGGGATCGTGAAGATTCATGGGATCAGCGACCGATGAGCGAGAATTGCTATACACTTGCGAGCTATCATGAAGAGCGCCGCTAACCAAGCATGATCGCAATTTGATCCGATCTGGATTGTTATTGATCCATAATGATTTTGATTTTGTCAGGCAGGTAATTATTCGCTGAAGTCCAATTGGGTACGGGCTTCCTGTTGACGACGCGCCTGGGCCATCTCATCGGCAATGAGACGCCAGCCGCCTTGACGCAAGTCGGCCGTCCGTGGATGCCTCGCAAGCGATCATGCCGACAGTGCGGCCTCGCATGTATTTCAAGGGACGGAAAGGAAGCGCCCCGTGCCGGCGATAAAGATCATCCACAGCGCGGATTGGCAGCTTGGCAAGCCGTTCGGGCGGTTTCCGCAAGAAGTGCGCGGCGCACTGAGCGAAGCGCGCCTCGATGTGATCGACCGCTTGGCCGCCGCGGCCGCGAGCTTCGGTGCCGCGCATATCCTCGTTGCCGGAGATGTCTTCGACAACACCGAGCCTGGCGACAGGATCGTTGCGCAGGCAATGTCTCGAATGGAGCGCGCATCCGCGACATGGTGGCTGATGCCGGGCAATCACGACCACGCGCGTGCCGGCGGTCTGTGGAGCAGGGTGCGCGCACGCGCGGCGGCGAACGTTCGAATTCTGGATGCGGCCGAGCCTGTCGAGATTGAAGATGGTGCTTGGCTGCTGCCGGCACCGCTAGAACATCGCAAGACAGTCCTCGATCCAACCGCAGCGATGGTCGATATGCTGACCCCGCCCGGTGCTCTCCGCATCGGGCTGGCGCATGGCTCGATTACAGAGTTCGGTGCTTCAGGAGAAAGCTCGAATCTCATTCCTCCCGATCGCGCGAAATCGGCGGGGCTCGACTATCTTGCACTCGGCGACTGGCATGGGTTTCTCGCCGTAGGCGATCGGACCGCCTATAGTGGGACGCCCGAGGTGGATCGGTTCGGGCGAGACGAAGCGGGCGCTTGCATCGCCGTTACAATCAGGTCTGGCGATGCCCCGTCGCTCGAGCGCGTGGAGACCGGGCGGTTCCGTTGGCTGACCCGTCGCTGGGATTTGGCCGCTATGGGCGATCTCGAGCGCGAGCTCGATACTCTGCGTCGCGAAGCACGGCTTTCGGACGCGCTCTTGTCCTTGAAAATTGAAGGTGTGACCAGCTTGTCCGATCGCGTCGCGATTCTGGCAGCCTTGGATGACCGGCTTGCGCACGAGTTGCGCCATCTCGATCTCAATGCGGAAAACCTCCTGGCACGCCCGACCGCGGAGGATATCGCACAATTCGATGTGCAGGGTGCGCTGGCGAGCGCGGCGATGGCGTTGCGCGAGCGGGTGGACGCAGGAGGCGCCGACGCATCCTTGGCCGGCGCCGCACTCGAGCGTCTCTTTGTGGAGACCCTGCGCCTGGATGCGGGGGCTGCGCGATGATCCTGAATTCTTTGGAGCTTGCGAGCTTTCGGAAGTTTAGGGATCCCCTGCGGATCGACGGTTTCTCGCCAGGGTTCAATATCGTCGTCGAACCGAACGAGAGCGGAAAGTCGACGCTGCTCGAAGCGCTGCGTGCCGCCTTTTTCATTCGCTATTCGGCCAAGACCGAGCTGGTTAGGTCTTTCTTGCCGATCGGGGACGACGTGGCGCCGCGGATAGCGGTGGAGTTCGAGATCGCTGGTCAGCCGTGGAAACTTGAAAAGCAGTTTCTGAAGGCGCCATTCGTTCGCCTCGCTGGCCCGTCCGGCCGCCGCGAAAGCGATGCGGCGGAGGATGCGCTGCAAGAACTTCTGGGCTTTGAACGCGGCAACAATAGAGGAAGCGATCCGGAGACACGCGGGCCGCTGGGTATGCTCTGGGTCGAGCAGGCGACCGCTTTATCGGTGGAGAGTCCGAACCGCATCGTTCGTGACTCCGTGCGCGGCGTTCTGGAGGCCGAGGTGGGGGCGGTCACCGGAGGGCGACGGTTCGATGCCATCCGGGCCAATGTCGAAACCGCATACAGCGCCATCCGCACGCCGCGATCCGGACAGTCCCGAGGCGAACTGGCATCTGCCGAGGCGAGGGTCGCCGCCGCGTCTGCAGCACGCCAGCAAGCAGAAGCGGTCATGCGTGAATATGACCACGCACTCAGCGAGCTCGAGCTGGCCCGAGCCAGGCTACGGATCGTCGAGCGCGATCTGGTCGATCCCGAAACCGCGGAACAGCGGCGCATGCTTGCCGAGCAGCTCAAACTTGCAGAATCCGCCACACTTCGCTCGACCGCTGCAGAAGCGCAATTTGGTCAAGCGGACGAGGTGGCGAAGACTATTGCCGCGCGCATTGATCGCCTGGAAGGGAGCGAGCGCCGTGTCGAGGCGGCCGCGGCCGAAGTTGCCAGGCTCGAAGCCGAGCGCGATCGGACTCAGGATGGGGCGGACCAAGCCGCCCGCAATGAGCAAGAGCTTCGCGCTGCGCTCGAGGCAGCGCGATCGGTTCGCGAGCAGCGTGAGGATGCCCTGTCCCGCGCCAGGGACCGGATAGCGGCATTCGCCAAAATTGCCGGGGCCGGGCGCGCAATCGCGACGCGCAGGACGCTGTCGGACCTTGAAGATCGGGAGAAGTTACTTCAGGCCGATGTTAGCGCCGCTATCGGCGACGTGGAAATTAGCGCTCTGGCTGACCTGGAACGCGCCGCGATCGAAGCGCGGGCGCGGTTCGAGGCCGGAACGGTGAAGGTCGATTTCGACCTCGCCGATGGCGTCGAACTGCGGGTTGACGGCAATCCAAGCGGAGCAGCCAGCATCGACGTGCTGAGCGTTACCCGGCTGGACATCGGCGAAGCGGGCAGCGTCCTGATCCGCCCGCCGCAGGGCGGCGGCCGATCGATCGAGGCCGAACTCTCGGCGGCGGAAGATCGGCTTGGCGCCAAGCTGCGATCGCTCGGTGTCGTGTCTCACGCGATGGCGGTTGCGCGAAACGAACGCTCCTTGGCAGCGATGCGCGAACTCGAGGCGTTGCGCGTTCAGATATCAGTGGCTTGCCCTGGAGATCCGACGATCGGACTCGCGCCCGGCGCTGATGCACTCCGCGCATTTGTGGCGACGGTCGGCGAGCAGTCCGTGGAGGCCGTGGCTCCGAATGACGATATTGACGCGCTGGAGGCGGTGCTGGGCGAAGCCAAATTGGCCGAAGCCGAAGCGGCGGGCCGGCACGAGGACAGCCGACTGAGCTTGTCAAAGGCCGAGAGTGAACTCGCGGCGGCCGTTGCAGCGCTTGGTGCGGCCGGACGCGAGGCGGAAGCCGCCGTTGCGCAGTTGCGTGCCATCGCGATCGACGGCGATAGCGCTGCTCTTGAGACGGCGTTTGCCGAAGCGCAGCGGGACCGGGCGGCCAAGCTGGACGCGCTTGAGGCGGCTCGGGCGGGAGCAAAGTCCTTCGATGCGAATACGCTGCGCCGCCGAATCGAAAATCTCGATCGGGCAACGAGCAGGACCGTGGAGGAGAGAGTCGACCTCACCGGCAAGATTGCGGCGCTCGATTCCACTATCACCAGAGAGGGCACAGCCGGGCCGGCCGGGCATGTCGCAGAGACGAGGGAAGAAGAAGAGGCTGCCATTGCTGCGCGCGATCGGCTTCAACGTGAAGCCGATATTCTGGAAGTGTTGAGGGCTGCGCTGACCAACGCCGCCAATGAAGCGTCACGCACTTTTCTTCGCCCAGTCACCACACGCGCCATGCGCTATGTCGAGCGGCTTTTTCCCGGAAGCGATGTGACATTCGATGAGAATCTTGGTCTGTCGTCGGTCGCACGCGGCGGCCTGGACGAAGCCTCCGGTGATCTCAGCCGCGGTACGCAGGAGCAGCTGGCAATCCTGACCCGCCTCGCCTTTGCCGACCTTCTGCTGGAAGACAAGGCGCCCGTTTCGCTGATCCTTGACGATCCTCTTGTATATTCCGACGACGCGCGCCTGGAGACGATGACCGACATTCTTCAGGAAGCATCGGCGCGCATGCAGGTCATCCTTCTGACATGCCGTTCCAAGGCGTTCCGGCATGTCGAGGCGAACAGGATCGCGCTGCAATAATAAATGGCCGCAGTAGGGTCGAATGCCTTTCGCAAATTGGGGCAACGATATCGACTGGCGCGAAGGTCATATTCGAACAAGGTGGTCGCCGTGTCGCGCGATGCTGGAGGCGCGGGCTGCGGAGGCCCACCGGAAAATCTGCTTTTCGACCGCATGGACGGGACGCTGATGGCATTAGAGCGCTGATCCTAGCGATCGCCAGTTCGGTAGGCAGGCCTGCTTTCATGAATTGCGGACATCGTCCTCGCACTTGGCGGCGAAAGCGGAAAGCTGGCTACGAATGTCGCCATAGAGCGGCACCGCCAGCATCAATGCGCTCACCAGCGCTTCGATCAGCGTCCAGGCCCGTCGCCGCGCGTTCTCGCCGAGCGGCGTGAATAGGGCTGCCTGACCGGTGGGATGTATCTGCGCAAAGGCGGTGGTGGTCCCGCTATCGTTCGGATGCGCATATTCGCTCAACTCGTCATAGAGCGCGCGGAACTCGGGGATGCTTTTCGTCACTTGATCGACGTCCGACAGTACGTTGCGCGCACTGGGACGATCATCTCGGGTTCGCGATCCGAAGATGCCCCGCATCAATCGGGCGTCCAGGGCATCGGCGTCGCCGCCTTGATAGCCCGTCACGAGCTCGTGTAGCACGCGGAGCGTGGCGACAGTTTCCGTCGTGGCGCGGGCGAGCAGAATGCCAGCAACGTGCATCTGGTCATCGTAGGCGCCGAGTGCTCCCCGGCCGAGTTCATCGACGCGCCATGCAAGCGCGCCGGCGAGCAGCGCGACCTTGAACGGCAATTTGGAGCATGCCGATAGTTCCTGCGCGCGGATTTGGTCGGGCAGCAAGTGATCAAGTTCCTCGAGCAGCCTTCCCGCCGAGGCTCGCCGATCCTCAAAGTCCCACTCATCCATAGGCGAAGTAAATGCGGCGACGGCCCCAATGCAAGCCTCTCTCCACAAGATCTTCCATCTCGATAGATTGCAACTCCCAACACCTGTAATGAGCACGTGGCCAACATACTTCCCCACCCACCCGGAGTCCGAAGGCTTGGACACGACCAGGTAGCCCGCAGCCAGGACCCAACCGAAATCGCTAAATTCCCTGTCGCGATCCGTCGCGACCGGCTTATCATGCCGGTTGTGAAACGAAGCACCTTACCTCCGCCGACCGATACCGTTCGCAGGGCCGGCCGAACGGATTTCGCGCAGCTGGTCGGCAAGGCGGCCCCGGGCGGAGCGAACCTTCCGTTCACCCACCTGACCGACGCCTATCACATGCGCGGCATCGTCGAAGCCGGCGCGCTCGGCCCGCAGCCATGCCGGGTGTTCGAGGAGCCGCTGCTCTACCTCTTCTACGGGAGGCCCGCCTATCGCGTCGCCGCCCAGGTGGAGAGCAACGGTCTCGACGCCTATTGGCCGATCTGCTTCGTGCTGAAGCCCAAAGCCGTGGCGGCCAAGCGCATCTATCCCTTCGACAGCGGCGCCTTTCATCATGGCCGCTTCGGAAGCTTCTGCCACCATGGCATGATCAGGGAGGACTTCGAGCTCGAAGCGGACCCGGCCACGCCGGCCCGCTTGCTCAGTCTCTTCTGGCCCGATGCGCGCAGCTATTTCGACAATCGCAATCCATTGGAACCGGTCCTGGATGCCTTCGCCTTCGAGGCGAAATCCTATGGCGAACTGATCCGGGCCAAAGGCAATGCCGGCTTCGACGAACGGCATTCCGCGGTCGAGATACAGACGGCGGAGCCCTTGGCGCTTGCGCAGAATCTTCTTGCCGTGATCCTGCCGGCGGACTTTGCCAGCGAAGCGATCACCACCACCTTCCACGGGCTGGGTGCGCTCGTGCTCCCGTTCGACACGGTGACGCGGAACAGCGCGGCCAACATGGTCGGCCAGATCTACGATATCTGCCGCGATCTCTATTCCGGCAAGCATGGCGGAGATTCGTTCTGGTGACGCGAGCCCGCGCCAGCATGGCCGGCTATCTGCAGCCCGTGGTCGGCCAGCCCGGCTTCGCACTGCTGCTCTTCCGAACGCCCGAAGCGAACCGCCTGGTTGCCCAGAAGCTCGGCGCCGACGGCAATATCCGCGAATTCACGCCGATCGATCCTCCCGCCTACACCGAGATTTCAACCCCCGCGCTGCAGGTTGAGGCGAACGGCCCTGCCCTATGGGCCTATGTCCTGCCGGGCGAAGCACCCTGTATCGGCGCACGCGGGCAGGTCGCCGAGTGGCTGGGCGCGCGGCTCGGGCAGATAGAAGATCCGCTATTGCGATTGCAGGCAGCGGAGTTTTGCGAACGGGATCAACCGGTACGGGACGCCTGGCGGGCGGCCTATGAACGGTTGTCCGAAAGCGCTCCGAGGAGCGCGGTCGCGTGGCGCGACGTCGTCGTACTGCCCGGCCGGGTGCGGCAGGCCGTCGCCCAAGCCATCCTGGAGCACGGAATCGAGGGCCATGATCGCGACCTCGGCCGGGACGTGGGCGTAAGCGTCGAGAACGGCAAGCTGCACCTCAGCTTCGATGCCGGCCTGTTCGAAGCGCTCGGGAACTCGCCCGGGGCGCTTGCCGGAATTGCAAAGGAGACAAAGGGCGTCCGGGAAGCGTTCGATCTGGCTGATGACCTCGTCGCCACCTCCCGAGACAATTCAAGATTCATTCCACCTGATTCCCAAGAGCAATTGCTGATCGCGGTGGGGAGGCGTGCCATCGTGCTGGCCAACGCGGCCTCGCTCGACAATCCGAGCCTGAGGAACCCCGCAGGCTATCGCCTGTCGTACGCTCCCGAAATGGAAGAGGACCAGACAAGCCCGCCCGTGCTCGTCGCAAGCGGTACCCGAATTCTCTATCATGGCGACGCCGGCGCAGACGGGATCGCGCCCCATCTGCCCCCGCCCGCCTCCAGGAAGTCTGATCCGGCGCTTATCCTGTTCACGGTGATGCCCGGCAAGATGAACGTCACGAGGCAGGCGGTAGCGCAGGCGCTTGATCTCCGGCGCGCCGGCTACCGCACGATTGGCGTGATTCCTCACCTTCCGCACTACGGGATGGCCGAAAATGCGGACTATGCGAACCTGCTCGACACGCTGCAGGACAGTTTCGACACGATCTACATGGTGAGCGACCACAGCGCCTATACCCGCGGTGGCCTGCCCTTTGGCCCATCCTATTCCCTGCGGGCGACAACCAACCGCCTGCGGGAACTTCTGCGCAATATTGACAGCCACCTGGCCCGCACCGAAGCCGACACGCGGACCGTGGGTCGCGGCTCGGCACTGGTGCATCTTATCGGGTCCGCAATTGGAAGTCACCGAACAGGACCGGTCAGGCTGGTGGATCTTGCCCTCCAGGGGATTTCCGACTTCCCCCTGGACTGGAACGGCGCGGCACGCCTGCACGTGGCCTCGTCGGGCATCGATCGATTGCCGAGGGAGTATCTGCTCGATCTGATCGATCGCGAAGGCCTCGGGTCGGTCGGGACGCATTTCGGTGGCGACAATCTGGCGGGGCCGGATACGGCCGAACTCAAGGTCGAGATCGACGCGGCAGAGTGGCTTCCCCTTGGGCTGGAAGAATTCCACATGGTCTGTGCGAAGGCGCTTCAGAAACATGGCTGGGATCTGATCGATGCCGGGAACGACGAGACGAACTGGCGAATCCACCAGGCTGGCCTGGAGGTCCTGGTGGATTGCCGCGCGTATGGCGTCTCAAGAAAAGACTTCCGCCTGAGGGACAAGGCGCATCGCCGCTATGGCGAAATCGTCGTTCTGACAAACGTACCTGTCACCCCGGGTGATTATGCCCGCATGATGCTGAACGGCCAGGTGCCGGTGCACTATAGCAAGATCGGCATTCTGCGGACGCTCCTGATGCGGCGATACAGCTATCTGCTCAGCGCGCTGCGCAGGGGCGGCCATGAGCGGGAGCTTATCGAGGCGGCCTTCGCGATCTTCATCGACACCTTGAAGACAGGTCAAGAACCGCCCGGCGTGCAGCTGGCTACCCAGGAGCATAGAATTGTCCGCACACCGCGAGGGTTTGATCTCGATCTCGACTCATCGCGGGTGACGATGTTGAAGGATGCGGCTCGCATCGACCTGGTGATCGACGATGCCGCGGCGCGGGGGAGTTCGCACAAGGCCATCATGATACTCCACAAGGAAGGATGGATGGTCGGGTCCAATCCCTGGTCCCCAAAGCTGGAAAGCCTGAGATGACGAGGGGCGCATTCCATCCGGCGAAGCGCGCCGGCCATGCGCGGCCAGATGTGCCGCCGGGCGGAAGCCGGGGCGGCCACGCGCAGGGGCGTGGCGGCGGATGGTGGGGCCCGGCCTGCTTCCCGTTCGGCCGAACCCCGCTGCAGCTTTTTCACCAGGCCCGGCATGCACCGCGTTCCGGTCCGGGCCGATCCTCAGCGCACTCCCGGCGACACGCCTTTCCCCCTTCCTCCCCTTCCAATTGACGGGACCGGCGCTTTCCCCTGTAGTGCCGGCGCGTCCCCGCCGGGACGACACCCGGGAGCATGCATGGCCGAAGCCGAAACCCTGATCGCCCTGACCGCCGACATCGTCGCCTCGCACGTTGCGAACAACAGCGTCTCGCTGGCCGAAGTGCCGGTGCTGATCGCGAATGTGCACGGGGCGCTCGCCGGACTTGGCCAGCCCGACCCCGAACCCGAGCCGAAACAGGAGCCCGCGGTCTCGATCCGCGCCTCGGTCAAGCCGGACTATCTGGTCTGCCTCGAGGACGGCAAAAGGCTCAAGATGCTGAAGCGCCACCTGATGACCCAGTATCAGATGACGCCCGCCGACTATCGCGCGAAATGGAATCTCCCCGCCGACTATCCGATGGTCGCGCCCAATTATGCCGCCGCGCGCAAGGAGATGGCGCTCAAGATCGGCCTCGGCCGCAAGCCCGGCGCCAAGAAGCCCGCCGCAAAACCGGCCCGGGTCAAGGCAAAGGCCAGGTCTTGAACCAACCGCGCGAGCATCTTGCCCGTGCCGCGACCTACCTCGCCCAACACTTCCGGCCCGGACGGCGCCCCGACCCCGGGGCCCAACCCACCGGTCCTTCCGCTCCCGCGCATTTTCCTTCGGCAGCGGATCGTCACCCGCAGGGCCGGACTCCGGCGCAGCCGGAGCCCGGTCGCCGCGAAGCGGCGATAGAGCCGCGGTGCCCGCATGGCGGGCAGCCGCCCTGCCCCGCGCCAATGTCCCCTACGCCCTGCCCACCGGCCCCGCCGCACCCGGCACGAAATGCACGTCCAGTGCGTTCCGCGCGCCCAGCACAGAAAGCAGCCGGGCCGAGGCATCGGCCAGGGCATCGAGCGTGTCGAACATCTCGGTCGTGTAGGCCCCCCGCGCGAAGATCGCGGGATCGCGCACCATCGAGGTGTAGCTGGCCGGCCAGTGGCAGAGCAGCACAAAGGGCCAGCCGGCGCATGGCGGGTCGTAGGAAGCGATGACGATGCCACGCGCCACGAGCTGGGAGGGTCGATGGTCCAGCAGGTCGGGGACCACCGGGGACGGCCGCTCCGCTGCCAGCAATGCGCGGAACTCGCGATGCTCGCGCTCGGTCTCGATCATCACGGGATAGAAGTGCTCCAGTGCCAGCCCCGGTCCTGCGAAACGGGCGGGCACGTTGATCACCAGGATATCGGGCAAGGTGGGGACTGGGCGTGCGTAAAAGGCACGCCGTCGCGCAAGGTCCTGGTCCAGCACATGCATCGGACAAATGTGACCCAGCAGATCCATGGGTCAATGGCGACGTGACGATATCCGCGGCCCATCGTCCCGAAACGCCGCCGGACTGTTCCCAGACCGACCGGGGGCCGCTCGCGTCGGCGCAATTGATCGATCACGTAAGTTGATATATTTACGTGATCGAATCTGAAAACGCGAGTTGAGGCAAGAATGGAATTCCGGTCCCCCACCGTGGCGGCGCAGCAGAATGCGGACGCGATCGCCTATCTCACCGACCGGCTCAGCGACCCGCAGGCGGGCCGCCGCCAGGTCGAGCAGCTGATCGAAGTGCTGGGCAACGCCGTGGTGATGTATCCCGACTGGCATCCGATCCTGACGGTGCCCCCGGGCGGCGGCGCCAGCCGGGCTTCGAGCCTTGTCGAGATCAAGACCTATGCGGGCATCGATCATACGCGCGAGTTCGTCCGCGGCTTCGTGACCTGTCCCTATTCGGACACCCGCGCGGACCGGCTGGTCGCGGCGGTCAACAAGGTCGACGGTCTCTGTGCATACCGGCTCGACGCGCCGCTATACGACGACAGCGCCTTTCCCGTGGTTGTGGTCGCACAGGGTGTCGAGCTGGAAGCCGACGGCACCATCCGCAGCCGGGACGCGCTCGCCTGGTTTGCACAACAGACGGCCGGCGCAGCCTTCGGCGCGCAGGTCGCCGAGACCTGGTGGAACATCCGCACCAACCTGCTCGGCAGACCCCATGGTTCGCGATCCTCGCTGTTCGTGAACCAGCATACCGGCGCGCACATGCGCAAGATCCTTGAGGCAATGAACGACAGCGGGATGTTCGGCCCGATCCTCGAAGTCTCGCTCGACATGCTGTCCCAGAAGAAGCGCAACACGATCTGCGAGACCCTGATCCGGGCCGCCGTGAACAACTGGGACAAGGAGAGCGAGTCCTACGCCTTCGAGATGCGCGGGGAGACCTGCACCGCCTCGCTCCGCGACACCTGGAAGGACAATATGGAATTCTCGGTCCGCGTCCGGATCGGCGAGTCCGACCTCTCGGTATCGGGCTTCTATTATCCGAAGACCGACAAGATCACCCATGTCGAGCCCTGGGGCAGGCGCGAGGTCGCGGAGAAATTCCTGTGACCGGACCCCACCCAGGGCGGCCCCGAAACAGGCCGCCGCCGACGGGGATCCGCACGCCCAGGTCCATTACATCATGGTTTCCCGCGTGCTGGTCCCCGAGGATCGCGCCGACCATTGGACCAGAAAAGGCCGCGCGACATGCCAGGGATGACAGCGCCGAAAATCGCGGATTTCAGCCCTTTCATGGCGATGCGCGGAGGCGCGCCTCCACTATGCGCACGGCAACCGTCGCACCGCTATAGCGAACCGCCCCTCACGCAGCGCCCAACACCGATCTAAGCTGTACATCAAGCCAATGCCCGACCCGCTACCGGTTGAGCATCGGCATCCAGGATCCGCTCGCAAAGGTGGAAGCTATGAGGAAGTCGCCGAGAAGGCCGGGCATGGGCGCGCACGAGGCGGAGACCCGCCAGTTCGAAGCGCTGGTCGATGCCGGCGAACCCAATCTCGCGCTCCGGCTGCTGGTCATCCGGCGCTTCTGGACCTTGCTGGCTGCCCTGTCCTGCGGCCTGATGCTCTGGCTGACCGGGCTTCCTGCCAGCGCCCTCGCGGCCCTGGCCCGGCTGTTATGATGGACGGCACGACTGCTACTCGCTAGTGCGCCTTTCTCCGTTCCGCGATCAGCCTTGCGCATGCACGGCAGCGGCCAGCGCGGTCGCCGCGTCACGGACAGCCAGCCAGCGCAAGCGCTCGGCCTCCGCATCCGCCAGCGCGCGATGCGACACGGCGCCTCGGTCGCGCGCCGCGGTCCTAACGAGCAGTTCCTCAACTGCCGGCCCCAGCTTTTCCGGCGCCAGCACCGGCGTCAGGATCGAGACCGCCGCTTCGCGATGCGCTTCGTCGGTATCGCGGAGCCTGAGGCTGTGCCGTGGGAATCCGGCGGCGCGAAGCAGCACGCTCATCCATTTGCCGTCCCAGGATGGAGCGCTGGCCAGCAGATCATGACCCGCCAGTACATCGAGCATCCGCTGCGCGACCGCTTCATGGTGCTCGCCCTCGCCCAGCAGCAGCGCGCGCGGGATCTTGTGGATCGCCTCGGCCTCCGGGTCCCAATCCTCCCAGCCTGAAGCCGGGCGGATCAGATGGTCTTCGGCCCGGCCATCCTCGAACACCCAGCCGACTTCGATCGGGTAGCTCTGCTTGCCGAGGGATGAGGCTTCGAAATCGAGAAAGACAAGCATCACGCCATACCTACGCCAACACGATCCGGCCCGAAATGCGAAGGGCCGCCCACCGGGCGGCCCTTCCATTGTCATCCGAACGCGGACAGCTCAGCCGAGCCGGACCCCCGCGGTGGAGGTCATGCTCGAAAGATCAGCCGCGAGCGGCATGCGACAATGAGACATCTGACCACCTCCTTTCCGTTGTTGACGATGGCGTGAAGATGGAAAGCCGCACACGATATTTCAACGGCAGGCCGCTGATTATCCGAGGGAAATGGAGGTGCGGGGCCCAGCTGGGACGGGGTTGGGTCGAAGGTTGCGGGAATGCTTCCGGCCTGCGACACCAGGCCTTGAATTCCTTCCGCGATGCCGATTCCGGATCTTCAACCCGGCTGCGCGCCCCGCCGGCGCCAGGTCATCACCAGCACGTCGCGATATGCTGGCCTGGACGGATCGAGCGCATGGATAGCGGTGACACCATGCCGGATGCGCCGGTCGTCGAGCAGCACGACCTCGCCAGGGTCCGACAGGGTGAAGCTGTCCCGGCGCCCAGCCTCGTCCAGTATCTCCGTCATGCCGGCCTCGACATTCGACCGGTCGATCAGCATCACGAGCACCCAGTCGACGCCGTCGCGGTGCATGCCTTCGGGCGTGGGCAATCCAGCCTCCACGCCCAAAGCCTCGATGCGGAACTGGTGCAGTTCACCATCCCAGTCGAGATCCGCTTCCCCCTCATTCTCCAGGGCGGAGAATAGAGGCGTGCAGAGCGCGAACAGGCTCTGCAGGACCGGATGCCGGACAAGCGCCTCTCTGGCAGGCGCGAACCAGCGCTCCACATCGCCGTTCAGGGGATTGTACGCGCTGCTCTGGAAATGCGGCTGGTCCGGCTTTCGCGCCGCACCCGCCCCGCGCAGTTCGAACGCCGCATGGCGTCGGCGACGATAGCGTCCGCCATCCGCCATGAAGCTGTCGGGCTCGAGATCTCCCCAAAGGGCGGCCAGGCTATCAAGCACATCGGAACCCGCCGCCCCGATCATCTTTCGGAAGGACCCGGCATCCACATGCACATAGCCCCTGTCCGCAAGGGCGGCGCGAAGGCCGGCAGTTTGCTCTGCGAGATCGAAGATTGCGAGATCCTCCATGTTCGGGAGCGTCCCTTCGCGCGATCAACCCTCCATCGCAAGACCGGCAAATCGATCGGGATCGCGCCCCTGTGCTGCCCGCGTTGATCGGCGGCGTGGACCGCGACTCGTCGAATCTTCGTACGATCTCCCCAGGCCTCTTCAGCCGACTCGGAGAATTCCTCCCTCGGCTAGCAGGATAGCGAGACCGGCCCTCAGCCAATGGTGTCGAGGAAGATCTGCGTCCCGCCCTCGCAGGGCCGGGCGCCAGTCTCCTGGAAGGCGATGAGTCGCGCGGGACGGGAATTGCCTGAAGCGAAGAAGGGCGGCCTTGCGGCCGCCCTTCCAACACCGTGTTGCCACAGCGCCTTTGCAGGGGCGCCCTACCAGCAGAAGGGCCCCTGGATCAAGCAAATTGAGGATGCACGGCGCCCCTGGATCGCCAGAAATTTGGCCCATTTTGCGGGAGGATAACTCTATTCCCGGACTTGCCGGATCCGGGCTTGCGCAGGCCGGTTTCGCACCATCGGGAGCCGGGATAATGGCCCAGTTATACAGAAATAATTCTGCCACGGGGCGGGTTTAGGCCGGAGTCGTCCGACAAAGGGTTTGCGTCCCCGAATGGGCCGCGATACGTAACCGCTCGACGAGCCACAGCGCCTTTGCACCTCGTTTTGGCTCGTCACATTTTGAAGCTCCGCCCTTCTCCGGGCGGGCCTGTGGGAGTGAGTCATGCGAAGGTTTCGTACCCTCGTCGCGATCCTGCTCGCGACCGTTCTTTGCTCTCTGGCGATCGGCTCGGGCTTCCCGCCCGGGCCCTTTCCCGACCTCGACCTGAAGCTGATCTGCCTCGTCGCGATGCACATTCTCATTGGCGTGGGCCTGCTCATCGAGAGCCGGCTGGCCGCTCGCAAGCATCATCCGAAGGACGCGGTGCGCCCCCTTCCCCGGCGCCGCGATCCGCGCCACGCGATGATCGCCAACGGATATATGATGGCCGCATTTCTCAGCTTCGGCGTGGTCATGCTCGAGCTGCTCGGCCACTCAACCAGCGCCGCCGCCTGACCGGGGCAAAGGCCCAGAGGCAGTACTCCCTAGATCGAACCATTCGACAATGCCCGACCGGCCCGTGGCTATCGCCGGATCTGCCCGAGCGTCTCGGGCCGGATGCGGAAGCGGCCAGCCAGGCCCGTGATGCGCTCACCGGCGGGCCCGCCTTGCCAGCACGACGACCTCGGCATCCCGCCAGCTGGCCTTCACATCGACTCGCGCCGTCACCGTGACATCCGTCGGATCGGCCTCGGGTTCGAACGCCATCTCGACTGGGCGGGTTGCGTCGCGCCCGATCAGCGAAACCTCCAAGAGGAGGTCGTCGCCGAAAAGCTCGGTCCTCTCGGACTGCGAGCGATGAAAATCGACCCCGGCATAGCTGTACAGATAGGTCGCGGGGAGCCCGTCCGCCTCGCGCTGGATCACCGCGTCGCCCATCTCGCCCCTTGCATCGAAGAGGTCGGGCCAATCCCCGCCCGCACAGCCGAGCAGGACGATCGGCCTCGCCCCGGTCGCTGCGATCTTCGCGCCTTCCAGGGCAGCCGCATCGAACATCTCGCGCAAGGAACGCACCGCGACACGCCGCCGCCGCAGCTTCCGATAGGGACGCCAGACCTGCTGCGCGACATGCGCGGCAAAGCCTCGCGCGTAGCGCCGCGCGTACGCCGCATCATATTTCTTGCCGGGCCTTTCGATCAGCACGGCCTTGTCCACCCCGGAGACCTCGAATGGCGCACGCCCTCGTTTCCCCACGGCGAATGCGACCTTCACCCGGGGGAACAGGCCAAGCCGCCTGTTCAGAGCACCGAGTTCGGCCCCAATCGCTGCATGGAACGCCTCGGTCGCGACCGGTGCGATCGGAAGCGCGGCCAGCCGCCGGGCACAGTGCCTGTTGATGGCTGCGGCCGCGGCGACCAGAGCGGCGTACAGCGCGTCGCCGGCCGGCTGGGGAAAGCGGGTGGGATTCAGGACGCCAATCGCCTCGGACAGGGAGGCACCGGCTTCCGGCTCTTTCCAGCGCTCGGCAGTTCGGGTGAGCCACGCCTGGACCTGCCACAGCACATCCTCGCCCATGCGTGCCGCCGATTCATCCGCGCCAAGCGCGCCGAGCCAGTTCTCGATGGCCGTGAAGGCCGCATCGTCGCCGAGCGCCGCGACCAGGGCAAACCAGTCGGGCGAAAGCGCGCCGACCCGAAACCGCGTGTCGAGCGAATAGAAGCGGCCCGCCACCCGCTCGGCTTCGGTCATCGCGTCGGTACGCTGGACGAGCGAATCCAGCGCGCCGACATATTCGCTCGGCTTGCCGGACCATTCGGGCAAGCGGAGCCGGACAAAGCTGCGGACTAGGTCGAGCGCGCCGTTTCCGCCGCCCGGCGCTGCTGCCAGCTGCCGGGCAGCCTGGGCGGCCTCGAAGACGGAGGACGGCGAAACCGCCCATCCGGCGAGGATAAGCGCCGTCACGGTCCGGACATCGGCATGGAGATTGGCCAGGACGGCGCCGAAGATCGTCGCCGGCGAACCCTCACGGAAATCCGGATGGAGCAGGAGTGGCTCGGTCAGTGCACGGACAGCCGACCAATCGAGGTCGACCAGCTCGCAGCCGAGAAGCGCGGTCTGCAGCACGTGCCGGCCATCCTCCTCGGCAAGATCGTGCAGCCTTCGCCGCCACTCCAAAAGGCTCTCCATGTAGAGCGGAGCGCCAATGTCATCCTCATGCCAATAGGAAGCGGCCAGCACATAGGCCGAGGTCGCAAGATGCCGGAAGAGCAGGGGCCAGCCATGGACCAGAGCCGCCCAGTGCGCATCGTCCGTTGCCCCCTCGGGTGCCTGGGCATAGCGAGCGCCGGCCTGGAGCGCGGCTTCGCTGGCGCCGACCATGCGCATCGCCACGCTGCGATAGGTCCGGGTCAGCTGATCGGGCAGCGCTCCCGGCATGAGCGCCCGCAGGCCGGTGCCTCGCGGCGCGCGCTGGCCGGTCAGCCAGCGTCCGACACGGTGGACCATATATTCGGGAATTTCGTACGGGCTGGCGGCGGTCCGGGGCGGAACCCGGTCCTTGGGATCGGGTATGAGGTTGGGCGCGACATAGGCAAGGCTGCCGAGGAAATCGTCTTCCCGTTCGATATTGGCAACTGCCCGTTCGATCAGGCGCGCATAGGCACGGGTCCAGTTCGACTGCTCGGCGAACATCGACCCATATTGCGCATAGCTCGACGCGACACCGTCCTCGCCGATGATCGTGTGTGCGCGGAGCAGAAACGCGTGAAACTCCCGCATCTCGCGCAACGCATGCTGGAAGCCGGACAGCGCAAGCCGATCCAGCTGCAGGACGACTTTGTCGCCAAGTTCCTTTAGGATGTCGGTCGGCGTCAGCCTGTCCTGCTCGACAAAGGGCGCAAAGACCAGGGAATGGCGGATCAGCCATCGCTCGATGCCGTTCAGCGGCACACCGCCGATGCGACGGCACAGCTGCACATCTCCGTGGAGGTCCCGGCCAATTGGCCCGGCAAGGCCCAGCATCCAGCGATAGGCGCCAGCGCCCGGACCCTCCCCGGCCCTCCGGCACCGCCAGGCCCATAGGCGGACGGCGAGCCGCAATGGCCGGAGACGAATATCGATAAGCTGCCTTACGCGCTCGAACCGCGCCACCACCGCGCGCTCGCCCAGCCCGACCTCGGCGGTGCCGGCCATCACCATGGGCATCGCCTTGCCCTGGCCCAGCGCGAGCGTGTCGCTCAGCTGGACGGTCGCATATTCGGATAGCAGCCGGACGAGATGGCCGGGGATGATGCGGGCGGCGACGAAGCGCTTTCGAGCCTCTGCCCGATATCCCGGCGCGATGAAGGAAAGGCTGGTGATCAGGAACTGCCAGGTCAGCAACAGGTTGAGGAGCAGCCAGGCGGCAAGCACGACCAGCAGGCCCAGGCTGACCGACCAGGCCACCGCCGCCCGTCCGATCAGGTCGAGCACCAGCATCTCTGGCGCGAACAGGCCGATCACCAGCGCGATGGCGAGCGTCAGCCCACTGGTCCCGACGGCATAGGCGAGGCTCTGGTCATAATAGAGCTGGACATCGGCATTGGTCCCCGTCCCCTCGTCCCGGGTCACGATCAGGGTGACCATGCCGAGCGCGAGCGGAAAGATCAGGCCGACCATGGTCGCCTGGGCGCCCAGCATATAGCTGAGCAGATTGCGGATCGTCTCCGGCCTGCCATAGTCTGCGACCAGCGTGTCGAGCGCCGCTGGCGTCGGAAGGGTCAGCAGGGCGCCGGCAAGGATCAAGACGGCCCAGATCAGCAAATAGGCCCTGGCCAGCCCGAACAGCGAGCGGTTCGCGAGCAGGGGACGCATCCAGCGAAGCCACCAGGGCTCCAGGGCCGCCGCGAGCGCGGGATTCTGGCGTCGCAGGCGACGGACATCCGCGCTGACGTTGCGGCGGATACTCGCAAAGAGGTTCATGTCCCCCACCTCGCACAAGCCGCGACGATCGTCACCTGCATCGCCGTTTCCCGACACAATCGGAGATCGCCGGTAGCTCCGAAACTCAGCGCCGCTGCCTGCTTCTGGTCGGACGCGGCCTTCGAACCAAAGAGATCGCCAAGGAACTCGGCCTCGCGCCCAATACGGTCGACACCTATCTGCGCCAGTCGATCGGTCGGTCCGCGTCAAACCCGGTCACGCGGCCTTCTCGGAGGTCTTGGCCGTCCTTTTCGCGAGCGAGTTGCTTCTGCCGGAGCAGTTCCTCAAGGTTAAAATAGCGCTCTTCCGTCACCAACTTCCTCCATTCTCGCTCGGCGTTAGTCAGCGCCCGGATCGCGGCCGCCGTCACGTTGGGCTACGGAATCTAGCGTCGAATTTTCAGCGAGAGCCGCGGATAAGACGCGGTGTATCAGCGTCCAGATCGCATCCTGACGGTGATGGCCGCAGATCTCGATGCTCTGTTCAGCCGCAGAAATTTGCAAAACCGGATCCGCCGTATGGTGTAGTTCGGCAGCGTATCGGTAAGATATTCCACTACTATCTAGCCCCCGGTTCTCAATGACCATCGACGCGATCATCTTGCGGGGCCGTTCGGAACCCAACGGCCATAGCTCCACCTGTACCGCGATCATGGAAATCTCACCGAAACGCGATAGCTGCGCCAAGGTGGCTGAACGCTTGCTCGACCACCCCGCGCCGCAAAATGGCGGTCGCTGCTTGCAGTTAAAGACATGCCCACCTCCTCCGCATCAATCATCGAGATCAAGGAGCGCCCCTAGAGACCTGTATGGTTTCCCAGCAGGCCGAAGGTGATATTCGCCGAGCGGCGTTGCTTCCCAAGCCCTTGGCATGGACTCCCAGATATCTAACTGGGTCAGCCGGTTTCCATCCTTCACCTGCAAACGCTGGTCGCCAACCCAAACGTGCGCGTTGATCCACAAGTCGCTTAGTGCAGTGACCCCAAGTTCATTGAACACGTTCAACATGTGCGAAAACCCGAACGGCGCGCTCGGCATTTCAACGCGATTAGGAAAATTGATCCGCATACCGGTCCTCCTCCTCCTCTTTGCATGGGGCGGACCGGCAAAAGCCGGGTGTTGGAAACCTGCTGTGACACAGGCGCATGCGCCTTTACCGTTGCCGGCTGGACATGCGCGCATGCCACCCGGCCGAAAAGCTCAGCCAGGCGTCACAGGAGGGGTTTCCACGCCCCGCAGCCGGGACATACCGGCGGCGTTAGGACCGTCGCAGAACGAATTCCGGAGCGCAAGCGTCTTGAGTTTTCTCCTGCAAATTACGGGAAACTCTGGCTTTCAAACATCCTTCCATGTGGGGAATTTGTCCCGCTGGCTGGATAAATCAGGATAAATTTTGCGCCTCACATGCGGCCTTCCTTTGAGACTCAACTCGGTTGGATCACCGGCCTAAGTTCAACATCTAAGGGTGACGCACGTGAATGATTAACTCGATAGATGGATTAATTAAGCGGATAAAATCCGTATAAGTCACGACTCTTCCAGAGGAGAAGCGTTTATACCTCGGATATATCCAGATTCACCCTGAGTTATTCCTCAGTAATCCACACTTAATATCACGGAAAAACATTAAGTTTTATCGAGTCCAATCGAATAATATTCGATAATATTCCATATTGACTCCAGCTTTCACTTAGAACCATTGTCGACGCCGAGTTGAACAAGGCGAGCGCTCAACATGTTCTGGAGTCTCAAAGGCACATGATCGACGACAGGAGGCACACTCGCATCAAAAGTGCGTTAGCGCTGAAGGGGCTAACACTGTCGAGCATCGCACGCGATCTGGGCGTGGCGCCGGGCACGGTTTCGATTGTTAGCCGAGGCTTTCGTCGTAGCCGCCGAATCGAGACCGCTATTGCTACGGCGCTGGGATGCAGACCCGCGGACCTATGGCCAGAACGCTATCTTACGCACCGCCGCGAGGAAGCCCGAAAATGAGCCAACCGTGGAACTACGCCGGCAGCGGCTCAGCAAATGGATTGGCATGCTCCAAATCGGCCGGACATCTGGCTAGCGCCTCACCTGCGGATACGCGTGAGCCGAACGTCAAGTGAATTGGAAAATATCGTGGCAACCAAGATACCGTCCGAGAGCGAATGCCAGAGGCGATGGTTGCTTTTGAACGAGCCGACCACCGATTCACATCATCCCGTTTCAGTAATTGGTCAATCGATCAGGTTCGGCGGTGCATTTTATGATTTTTCATCACTCGTTCCACTTTATGGATCGCATTTCGTTTTTGTATTACTAATACAATTCACCGAAGCATTCTTCCAAAATGCTTCGAACGGAAATGCGAAGCGTATCCAGTCTTTGCGGTCGTTCTTTAAATTTGTTGCCATAGAAGCAATGATAATTCCCAATAGTGCGGCAGCTCGCGCGCACCAGAGACTATCGTCGTGCATTCGCCCGTCAGAAAGCGACATGAATGAACTTGCTGAGAGTTACGGCGATGTCATTCGCGATTTTGAGGACACCTCAATCCTCAAGTCCACCAACAAAACGTACCGCGGCACCCATTTAGAGTCCGTCTCCGCTGTGCTGCGGCGCCTCGCGCCCCATGGTCTTTGGCCCTTGACGCAACCGATCAGAAGAATCGACGATCGGGCGGGCGGCCACATACCCACTCTGGGGCAGCTCGGCCCTGGCGGGACCAGGGTCGTATTTGAGGGGCCAGACGCTTACGCAAGGAGCGTAGCCGCCTCGAAGGCCCGCATGGCGCACCTGCGGAAGCTGTCAGAGGAAGGCCTCCTTCAAGCGTACGCGGTTTTCGAGAGAGGCAAGCAGCTTCTTGCTCGAAAAGACACCGCTTCCCTGGAAGTGATCACTCAAGCAGTGAGCGAACTAACCTTCTATGGAAAGAACCAGCGCGAGGCGCCGCTGGTTGAAAGGATCTTCCCAAAAGGAAACCCCGATCTTCGGTTAGCAAATCTGCTCAAATATTTGGACACTAAAACCGCAGGCGCCATACCTTATAAGACCGATCAAGACGGATCCTATGGTCTCACCTCATTGGTCGGAGCTTGCGGAGGTGCGCAGTTGATCTCCGCCCATCTTCAGGGAACTAAATTCGCGCTTCTTTGCGCACAGATAATCACGCTGATCGACACCGGTATGAATGTGCAGCCCTGCGTCGATATGGCAGCCCAGCCCTTCAACGGTGAGTTCCGCCGCGGAAGCGTTTCGCTTTTGACCATTGTTGCCACGAAAGATCGACCGACGCAGAAAGAAGTACTTTCCACGGTGCCGATCGATGGCGCGGAGGCGCTCCTAAATGTCGCCGGATTCAATTTATCAACGAAATCTGCGATCTCAATGTGGCAAGAAATGTCCGAAAGACTTCGATTTCGCGCCAGAATGCAAAATGATAATGTACACAGATACCTATGGATTTGCCAAAAGGGTTCAGGATTTTTCGGAAGAATACATCAATTCTCAATGACCGTAGCAAAATCACAGATGAACTCTTTTGTGGAGTCCATCGCCGATGACCCCGTGTTAGGCGGATTTCAATTCAGCAGAAATAATATTCGTCCGACTTACCTAACTATCAGAAACTCCAAAAACCTAGAAACCCAAGTCGTCGTTTCGCTGGCGAACCATAGTGATGGCCGCGTTACGTTTGGCGCTTATCTCAATCGCGCCGAATATCGAGAGCTCTTGGCTTCACTCATGCGCAGGTTCCAGAACCAGCTTGAGGCGGCTATCCTCGTTACTGACATTTCGCGAGTGGTTCACCTTAGCGTGAATGCCGAAACCATCGTCGGCCGGGCCGAGGAAGCCGTTCAAAATGGCCTCGATGAGATATTGTTCGACGCGAGCAACGCGAGGACGGAAGCCATCGCCGCCGCGCCTCCAGTGGAAATCGTTCCCGAAAGGCTCGAGAGCTTCCTCCAATTCGACCCCAAGCATGACGACCTGGTCGCGCTGATCCTCATCAACAGAGGAATGGAAGCCTCAGAGGAGACCTTTCTGCTCAACAACCCACAACGGTGGAAGCACAAGTGGATGCCGGGCTTGGCACTTACAAGCGCCGCAATCGCCCGCCTGGAGCAGAGCAAGCACCATGTGGCACTCAAGCGCGCGTCTCATGCCGCCGATCAAGGAATTCTGGACGGAAGTTTAAGGGCCTTCAAACCATGGTGAAAGTTACGGCGACCGGCCGGGAAACGCGGGTGACGCAGTCACCCATAGGTGAGCATGATCGTATCATCGGAATAATGAAGAAGCCTCATTGGATGGCCAACGACTCCCCCCTCGACAACACGTGGATCATCAGAAATCACGGGGGAAATGTTCGAGGCGGAGACATCATTGTTCGCTTTGATGTAGCGATCGCGCCTGGCGTTAGCTCGATTGATCTCGAGGCCGACCTAGTAACAGCGAAAATTCTCGCGGAGCGCGGCCTGAGCGGAAACGACGCACGATACGCATCGGGCGCAACCATACCAATCAACGTGAGAAACTATTTCGCTTTCGTCCGTTGGCGGCACGCGCGCGGCATCAATCATAACAGCCGCCTCACCAATGACGATATCAGCGACCTCCTTTTGGATCTGGAAACAAAGGGCATCGTGGGCCTCGCTCCGTATCGGCAACGATATGAAGAGCTTGTCCGGCAGATCGAAGCCGGAGAGTTCAAAATTCCCTTCACACTCAAAGCGAAGAGAAAAATTGCCAAGAAACTCGCACTAGCTAATGCGCTTGGAGCACCACATACTACGAGTGTTCCAAGTTCCATCCTGCATGATCTTGACGAATTACTTCTTACAAGAGGCTTCTACATATCACAGGATCGTAAGACACAAAAGCAAGATGATTGTAACGATGAATCCGACGAGGCCGCTTTATCAGAAAATCGTTTGATTTCGTTTCTGACGGCTCCGCAGCTGCTATTTTACTACCGCAAGCATCTCGCGCACGACCCGATTCAATTCGAACCCTTCGAAGGAGAGGACCAGGTCTCGAAGATTGCCCAGTCGATCGCCCGGGTGGCTGCTGAACGCTCTTTCACCATGCCGGCATATCATGGCTGCTTTCTCGTTAACGAGGCCATCACCTGGGTGGCGACGTACTTCGAAGAGATTCAATCATTCACTGAGGATCTCAATAAGACCATCGCCAAATATGTTCAGCTGGACCACTGGCACCCTACTGAGGCCGCGTTCAAAGAGCGCCTTAGCCTAGATGAGAAGAAGTACACTTCTGGCCCGGGGAGTTGGTGGCCGGTCCATCCCTCCTACTTCGCATCGCAAGGCTGGGTGCAAAATGTCGCAACCTATCGCCCTTCACTTCGCCCCGTACTGTTTGAGTTGCTGAGCACCGCGGCGCTGATCGTAATTGCCGCCTTCTCTGCCCGGCGAAAAGAGGAGATGGAGTCCCTCAAGCAGGATTGCATTTCCACGTTGGATGGCGAGTTCTGGTTAGAGACCTGGATCTCCAAGAACATTCGCGAGATGGATAAGATTCCCGTTCCGGCGACGGTCAAGAGGGCGGTAGATGTTTTACTGTGGCTATCAAAAGAAGGCCGCCTGGAGTCCGGTGATGCCTGGCTGCTGGATTTTTCAGAATTCATCGCGCCCTCCGGGGAGCCGAAGGGCAGCAAACCCGCTTACCGCTTCTATGACGGGCTGGACCGATTTGCGGAGTTCGTCGGCGTCCCGCTGATCGACGGCCAACGCTGGATTCCCAAGCCAACCGAATATCGCCGCTTCTTTGGCTTGACCTATTTTCATAGGTTCGACTTTCCAAATCTCGTCGCACTCAGCGATTTCTATCGCCATTTTAACCCGACCAGAACGAGGGGATACATCACTGAAATCGCTCATGGCACTCACGTCAGGCGGCGTGAAGAGAACTCCGAGCGCAGAGTGGCACGGATCGAAGGATCGGAAAATTCGCCTCGGATCGACTGAGAGACTTCGAGGAGTGCGGGCTGGAATATCGCGTTACGGTCGTGCGTGAAGCAATTACAGGCGACGCGTACATGGGAGGCTTTGGCGGCACCACCATCGTCAATGACGCGCAAAAGCAAATTCGCGATTACAAGGCCCAGATAGGCCTCGGCTCGAGCGAGAATCTCGACCTACCAAGCCTGAACGATGTTCTGCGCTCGATGATGAAACCCATGTCGATCGAGCCTCACCCTAACGGGCATAGCGCGTGCAAATGCACTGCAAAGGCTCAAGATTTAAGCACAGCGAGTTGCCTCCGCCTGCGTGCGGAAGCCTACCCGGATGCGATCGCCCCCAGCGGCCCCGATATTGAATTTGCAACCGACCTCGTTTGCGCGGGCTGTGTGCATAACTTGCAACTGCCATGTCACAGCCGCTGGTGGGATAAGGCGCTCGAACACGAAGAGCATGAGAGCGAGCACGCCCTACTACCATTCCTGCGCGAGATTGCCAAAGGTCGTGCGACTGCGATCAAAGGCGTCCTAAACCGCTGCCACGGGCAGAGGTAACAATACACATGTCGCCTGAGACAACACCAACTCGCGAGGGCAAGAACCGGAAGTCATTTCGGCTGAAGGTCGAAATTCTCGAGCGGGCGGCGGATAGCGGCAGTATCCCGGAGAACCTCCGCAACATCAAACTCCTGAAGGAGCTTGCCGCCTGGGAGGATAAGACGCTGGGCCTCACAGCTTGGACGAGCGCGAACGTGCACTCGAAAAACGGCCACAATCCAGATCTAGTCAAACGATGGGTCGACGTTCGGGGGCGAATTGCTCTGATTGTGCCGCACAGGCGGACAGGACGAACCTTACGTGAAAGCCAGAAGCAAGAAATCACCCTCCGATCAGAGGTCAAGGTTCTGTTGCTCCAGAACGAAGCCCTTCTAGTTCTGGAAGAAAGATATCAAAAGCAGCTCAGAATGGCAGCGCGTGATCTCGACGCCGCGAATGATCGCTTGCGGAGCGCCGGCCTGGCAACGGTGCCTGCGACGTTCCAGGTGCCATGAACGGAAACGTCACGCCCTTTATCCCCAAGAACGGCAGATTCCGACTGCAGCGGGTGCGGAATGACAGCTCCGACCGCTTCTTCATCATCGACCCTGCAATAGGGATTTTCCCGGAAGGGCAGTCGTTCATCCGCGAATTAACCAGATGGAGAGGCGGAAATTCAAAGAGCGTCAGAGCCGCAGCGTATATCATTATTGATTGGTGCAACTACCTCAGGTCGACGGGCCTGAATTGGCATCAGGCCACGGACGAAGAGTTTCTCTCCTGGCTCGGGGACCAAAAAATAAGCAAAAAGCGCCTTTCTCGAAAGAATGCAATCATATGGCGCTGGTACAAGCACCTATACAATCACGATGCTTATAAAGCATCCGCGGCATCGACCCTCGCTCATATATCAATACCAACCAACGACAGTGAGTTCGGTCGCCCCCGATACGTCCCACGGCGTGGTAGCAGAGATGATAGAAATTCAGGGCGAGACAAAAAATCAAGGACATTCATTAGCGATGAGACGGTCGCCACTATCATAGCAAATATCGCTAGGCTCGGTAATTCATTCATCGTCGATCGAGACAGCTTGATTGTCGCATATGAAGTCGGTTGCGGGCTGAGAGCAATCGGCATATCTGATATTCAAATTTTCTCTATAAGCTCCGCTCTCCAAAAATCTGGTATAATTCCTAAGCACGTAAGTATTTTTCATTATGGATCGGATAAGGCAGCCCAAGCAGATATCCGCGTCAGATTAGATCGGCTGCTTGATATTGGCGGCCACGGCATCTTCATTAATGTGATGGAAAAATTCTCCAAATCCCGCGATGTGCTGATCGAAGTCGGGCTCATTCATCAGACACTAGACTTTATCTGGAGGCACCATGAAAAATGGAAGAGTGGATCACCAGCAAGCGAGCTGAAAAATCATCTCTTTCTGAGCCTCAAGACGGGCCAAGGACTTCTGCCCGGGACAGTATCTGACGTTGTTCGGCGGTATTTTAAACGCTTCGGCCTGGACGGGAGCGGTCACGATCTCCGCAGGTATAAGATCACAAGCCGGGGCTTGGAGCTCGTTCGCAAGAGCAAGAAGCACGGGAAGCTGTTTGACGGGACCGCCATCGAAGTCGCGATGGCTGATGAATTCGGACACGATGATTTCAAAACGATGAGCCCATATGTGAATATGGGAAGGATCCTCGATGCAATTGGCGACGAGGTGGATGACCACTACCGGCGGTAGGGATTGGTAGAGAGCCTTGATCCATGCACCCTAGCCGCAGATCGAGCCGGCTGCGTGCTGGAGAACGCACTTGGCCAAGGCATCATTGAAATACCTGCGCACGTGGCAAGCGAGCACTGCCTTCGGCAGTTGCGACCGGAGGAGTTCGAATATGAAATTCGAACTCCTCCGGTCGCTCATATTTTCTGGTAGCCTATCAATATCAAATCCTCTGAATAGTCTATATTTTTCAATATAGTTATACCGATTTGATAGATCCGGAATACGTGAGACGTGTGCCTTCCTTGGGCAGGTCGGCGGGCGAGAGGTTGAGGATGATGTGCTTGGGCGGCAGCGCCAGTCCGATCGCGGCCATCGCGGCACGTACCCGCTCGCGGCTCTCCGCCACGGCCTTGTCGGGCAGGCCGACGACCACGAACTTGGGAAGCCCGGCAACGAGGTTGCACTGCACCTCCACCGCACGGGCCTCCAGCCCCAGATAGGCAACCGTCGAAACGCTCGCGACCAAGCCCGCCTCCCCCCGACCGGACGGCACGATAGCGGGGGTTGGCCGGGTTGCGCGCCGGGATGCGGCCGGAACGGATCAATCAGGGCGCGTTGGTGCGGAAGTTGCGCTTCACCGCGCTCAGCAGCGGATTGGTGCCGTCGGGCATATGATCATAGTTGATCGCCCAGATGATCGCCCCGCCCAGGCCCGTCTGGCGCACATATAGCCCCTTCGCCGCGATCGACAGCTCGTCCTCATAGCTCAGGAAGCCAGCCTGGCTGAGCCCGGAGCCCGCGGGCGAGAACCCGCCGGGATAGCTGCGATAGCCGACCTGCGAGGTCTCGTCCCAGCTATAGGTGCCCCGGTTCAGATAGCCCCAGCGCACCAGCTCGGAATAGCGCAGCGGCGTATCCTGGATCTCGAGGATGTTGTTGTGCTCGGTGTCCTGGCGCGGCCCGGTGATCGTCGGGCCGTAATAGATGCCGTAGAAGCCGATGCCGATGCCGATCTTGCTGCGCGGAACCCCGGTCTTCACATAGGCCCGCACGCTGGTCTCCAGGTCGCGCGGCGTGGTGCCGGTGGCGCCATAGATCGGGCTGGAGAACCAGGAGAACCACCCCGCCTGGTTCCAGGCGCTGCCGACGCCGTAGCTCATCACATTATACTGATCGACGAGGTTGGCGATGTCCGCCTGCCACTGTTCGACCATGCCTTCGCGGGGGCCGTCCCTGGGCAGGTCGTTGATCGAGACGAGATAACCCGGGAAGGTGATCAGGAAGCGCCGGCCATTCTGGTAGCGCGGCCGTGCGTTCGCCTCGGCGCGCAGATCGGTGATCAGTGCGATCGCCCGCCGCCGGGCTTCCTCGCCCGTGACCTTCAGCGCCGCGCTGCCCTCGAGCCGATCCTCCCAGTCGACGTCGATCCCGTCATAGTCATGCGCCACGAGGTAATCGACAAGGTTGCGCACGAAGGTCCCGCGCACCGCATCGGTGCTCGAGCGCAGGAAGCCGTCGCCATCGCCCTCGCCGCCCAGCATGAGCAGCGCCTTCTTGCCGGCATCGTGGGCCCGCTTGACCAGATAGTCCTCGACGCTGCGGACGCCGTCCGGCGAGAGACCGGCGTCGTGCGCGGTGCCGGCGCCCTTGACGACCTGCCCCGCCTGCCCGCCCAGCGTCCCGCTGCCCGGCGCGACGCGGGCGAACATCAGGTGGGTAAGCGCCGTCACGTCCACCTTGTCGGGCGGATAGCTCCAGTCCCAGTAATAGCCGAGATAATAGCCGGTGACCCAGGGCCTGTCGTTGACCGGCGTGGTCACGGTGATCGTCGCGGTCGCCGTCGCATTCGGATCCGCCGCGCTTCTCGCGACGAGGTGATAGACGCCCGGCACCGCCGGCGCGGCATAGATCCCCGCCGCCGAAACCGTGCCGCCATTCGCTTCCTGCACGGTCCAGGTGCAGTTCTGGTCGCTCGATCCGGTCACCTGGCAACCATAGTGACGGGTCGCATCGGTCGGCAGCGAGAAGCTGCTCGGCGCAACCCGAACGCTCAGCGCCGACGTGGGCGACGGCGTGGGAGACGGCGATGGAGATGTGGATGCGGTGGGTGTCGGGGTCGGCGCCGGCGATACGACACCGCCCCCTCCGCCGCCGCTGCAGGCGGAAAGGAGGAGCATCGGGGCGAGCATGCGGTTCGTGCGGAACATGGCGGCGACATGCCCACCGCGGGCCCGACCAAACGACGACGCCGCGATGAAGGCCGGTCATGCGGCGACGAAACAAGGCTAATCCAGGATCAACCGTTCCAACGTGTCTTGCAGGCACAACACACACTCCCCACCTCCTCCTCATGGCAGGCGCACGAAGCCCTTTCCTCCGCACCGCCCTGTTCGTCACGGGGCTATTGGTGATCGCCGTATCGCCGGTGGTCGGCATCCTGCCCGGCCCGGGCGGGCTCTTCGTCTTCGCCGCCGGCCTGGTGCTTGTCCTCCAGAACTCGGCTCGCGCGCAGAAGGTCTTCTGCCGGGCAAAGAAGCGCTGGCCGCGATTCGGGCATTATGCCGACATGGCGCTGCGCCGGCGCAGTGCCCGCCGTCGTCGCTTGCGCGAAAAGGAGGCCGAAATCGCCCGCGCGGAAGCGGAACTGCTCGGTTTGCGGAACACAACGCGTTGACTCACGCAAATCGCCCCACTATGGGCACCCGACACGCGGCCGCCCCTGTGGTGGCCCTTTTACGTTCTAGATACTTGAGGATGAGCGATGAAGCGGACCTTTCAGCCGAGCAACCTGGTGCGTGCGCGCCGGCACGGCTTCCGCAGCCGCATGGCGACCCCGGGCGGCCGCAACGTGATCCGTGCCCGCCGCGCCCGCGGCCGCAACAAGCTGTCGGCGTAATCGCCGACGGTGCGGGGGTGGGTCTTACCCGGCTCACCCAGCGCAAGGATTATCTCGCAGCGAATGCAGGCAAGCGGGCTCCCATGCCCGGCTTTGTCCTGATCGTTCGCGCGCGTGACGATGCCGATCCGGTCATGCGGGTCGGCATTACCGTATCCAAGAAAGTCGGCAACGCGGTGATCCGCAACCGGATGAAGCGCCGGTTCCGCGCGCTCGTCCGCGAAGTGCTGCCCGAAGCCGGCCTGCCCGGCGCCGATCATGTGCTGATCGGCAGACATAGCGGCATCGAGCGCCCGTTCGACGATCTCAAGGCCGAGCTGGTCAAGGCGCTGGGCAAGGTGAAGCGGTGAATACCCCTTCCTTCGTCATGCTGAACTTGTTTCAGCATCCAACGCGCGGCACGGGAATCGCCAGAACCTCCTGCCTTTCGTTCGCGGCACGTTGGACCCTGAAACAAGTTCAGGGTGACGGGTGTGGGAACCGCGACGCATGATGGCGAAACTCCTGATCCTGCTCGCGCGCGCCTGGCAGATCGGCCCTTCGGCGGTGCTTCCGCCAACCTGCCGTTACCAGCCGAGCTGTTCGGCCTATGCAATCGAGGCACTTCGCCGCTATGGGGCAATGAAAGGCAGCTGGCTCGCCATCCGGCGGATCGCTCGCTGCCATCCCTGGGGCGGGCACGGCTACGATCCGGTGCCATAGAGTTTTTCCGAGGAAATCGTTCGTGAAGGATGACCAGAAGAATTTCCTGCTGTTCGCGGTAATCGCGGCACTCCTGCTGTTCGCGTGGCCCGCGATCATGCACTGGTTCTTCCCGCAGCAGCAGGCGGCCTCCACCCAGATGGTGAACGGCAAGCAGGTTGCGAAGCCGGGCGCCACGCCGGGCATCGATTCGCCCGCCGCGCTGCGCGACCGCGCGATCGTGCTGGCCGACGGCCCGCGCGTCGCGATCGAGACGCCGTCGCTCAAGGGCTCGATCAATCTCAAGGGCGCCCGGATCGACGACCTGGTCCTCCTCGGTTACGCCGAGACCACGGCCAAGAACTCCCCGCCGATCCGCCTGCTCTCGCCGAGCGGCGCGCAGGGTGCCTATTTCGCCCAGTTCGGGTGGCAGGGTGCCGGCGTCCAGGCGCCGGACCAGAACACTGTGTGGCAGGCCAGCGGGACCAAGCTGACACCCACCACCCCGGTGACGCTGACCAGCAAGACCGCCACTGGCCAGGTCTTCCGCATCGATCTCTCGGTCGACCAGGACTATATGTTCACGATCCGCCAGACGGTCGCGAATGTCGGCCAGGCGCCGGTCTCGGTCACCCCGTTCGCGCTCGTCTCGCGCGCCGAGCGCTCCAAGGACGTCGACCAGTGGGCCGCCCATGTCGGCCCGATCGCCGTCGCGCAGGGCGCCGCCAAGTACATCAACTGGGGCGATATCGAGAGCACGCCCACCCAGCTCTCCACCACCGGCGGCTGGGTCGGCTATAGCGACCATTACTGGCTGACCGCGCTCGTCCCCGATCAGCGCGTGCCCGTCTCGCTCCAGCAGCGCGGCACCGCCAAGCAGACCTACCAAGCCGATTACAGCCTCGCCGAGCCGCTCAACCTCGCGCCCGGCAAGCAGGTCAGCTACTCGAGCCGTTTCTTCGCCGGCGCGAAGGAAGTGAAGCAGCTCGAAGCCTATCAGTCCAAGCTCGGCATCGTGCAGTTCGACCGCGCGATCGACTGGGGCTGGTTCGGCATGATCGAGCAGCCGATCTTCTACTATCTCGACTGGCTGTTCCGCCTGGTCGGCAATTTCGGCGTGGCGATCATCCTGCTGACGATCACCATCCGCGGCCTGCTCTTCCCGATCGCGCACAAGCAGTTCGAATCGATGGCGCGCATGCGCGTCATCCAGCCGAAGATGAAGGCGCTGCAGGAACGCTACAAGGACGACAAGCAGCGCCAGCAGCAGGAGATCATGAAGCTCTACAAGGAAGAGAAGGTGAACCCGCTGGCGGGCTGCCTCCCGATCCTGCTCCAGATCCCGATCATGTTCGCGCTGTACAAGGTGCTGCTGCTGACGATCGAAATGCGCCACCAGCCCTTCGTCTTCTGGATCAGGGACCTTTCGGCCCCGGATCCCGCGACGATCCTCAACCTGTTCGGCTATCTGCACTTCACCCCGCCGTCCTTCCTGGCGATCGGCGTGATCCCGGTGCTGCTGGGCGTGTCGATGTACTTCCAGATGAAGTTCAACCCGGCGCCGATGGACGAGGTCCAGAAGCAGGTCTTCGCGATCATGCCGTGGATGCTGATGTTCCTGATGGCGCCGTTCGCGGTCGGCCTGCAGGTCTACTGGATCACCTCCAACGTGATCACCATCCTGCAGCAGCAGTGGCTCTACTCGCGCCACCCGGTGCTGAAGCAGTCGATGAAGAAGGAAGCACCCGCCAAGTGAGCGCGTTCGACGACGACATGATCGAGGCTGCGCGGAAGACCTTCGCCGGCCCGATCACGTTCCTCAAATCGGCACCGAAGCTCGAGCACCTCCCCAATCCGGTGGTGCCCGAGGTCGCGTTCGCCGGCCGTTCGAACGTGGGCAAGTCGTCGCTGATCAACGCGCTCACCAACCGCAACAGCCTTGCGCGCACCTCGAACACCCCGGGGCGCACGCAGGAGCTGAACTTCTTCGACGTGGGCGAGCCGCTGAAGTTCCGCCTGGTCGACATGCCCGGCTATGGCTTCGCCAAGGCGCCCAAGGACATGGTCCGCCAGTGGCGCTACCTGGTGAACGACTTCCTGCGCGGGCGCGACGTGCTCAAGCGCGCGCTGGTGCTGATCGACGCGCGCCACGGCATCAAGGAGGTCGACAACGACATCCTCGACATGCTCGACACGGCGGCGGTGAGCTACCGCATCGTCCTGACCAAGGCGGACAAGATCAAGGCGACCGAGCTCGCCGACGTCTTCGCCCGCACCGAGGCGGAGGCCCGCAAGCGCCCCGCCGCGCATCCGGACATCATCGCCACCTCGTCCGAAAAGGGCATGGGCATCCCCGAGCTGCGCGCCGCCGTGCTGGAAGCGATTGGTTGAGCCGGGGCGCCAGATGACCGACGGCGCCCTGCTCTTCTCCTACGGCACGCTCCAGCTGGAGAGCGTGCAGCTGAGCCAGTTCGGTCGCCTGCTCGAGGGCAGCGATGACGTGCTTCGTGGCTACAAGCAGATCGAGATCACGATCCGCGACCCCGACGTGCTGGAAGCCAGCGGCATCGAGGTCCATCTCGCGCTTGTCCCCGATGCCGGCGCCCCGCCGATCCCCGGCAAGGTCTTCCGCCTGACGCCGGACGAGCTGGCGGCAGCGGATGTCTATGAGAGCGAGAACTATGTCCGCGTCGAGGCTCCCCTCGCAAGCGGCGCCACTGCCTGGGTCTATGTGAAGGCCTGAGCGGCCCTGCTTGCAATGTAGGATCGGACCTGATTGTTCGAACGACCGGAAGCTCCGCACCACTCTTTCACCTTGTTGGAAAAATAGGATCGCGGCCGCGCAATCTTGTTGCGAGATGCGTCGCGTTTCCGCCGAGGAGGTCAAAATTCGGACCGCGCAAACCCGCTCCTGGCCTGTACTTTGTGTACTTTGGCGAGTCGCGCCCGCCCCTTGTGTAGGACGCCCCTTTTGACCTCGCCGGCCAAGCGCGCCACAGTCTTCGCAACCGGAGGGGATCGCCAATGAACGACGCGCCCAGCGCACCCGCACGGCTCGGCGGGCTCGACCTGTTCCGCGGGCTGACCGTGGCCTGCATGGTCATCGTCAACACGCCGGGCAGCTGGGACCATGTCTGGTGGCCGCTCGATCATGCCGAGTGGCATGGCTTCACCCCGACCGACCTTGTCTTCCCCGCCTTTCTCTGCGCGATGGGCGTGGCGCTCGGGCTTTCCTTCCCCCGCAAGGTCGATGGCAAGCTGTGGGGCCGCGTCGCGCGGCGAACGCTGCTGCTGATCCTGATCGGCTGGGCCTGGCAGATGCTGGCGCGGCCGGGCCTGGCGGATTTCCGGGTGTTCGGCGTCCTCCCCCGGCTCGGCCTTTGCTACGGCCTAGCCGCCACGCTGGCGATCCTCACCGCCCGCAAGCACGCCGACGGCCGCGCCCATCTCGGCGCTGCGGCCATCGGCATCGCCAGCCTTGTCCTGCTCATCGGCTATTGGGCGTTGCTGGCCTTCGTCCCCGCCCCCGGCTATGCCGCCGGCGACCTCAGCCCCGCCGGCAATCTGGCCGGCTATATCGATCGGATCACGGTCACCACCCACCACATGTATCGCTTCGGCACCGATGCGGCGGGCAACATCGTCTATGATCCGGAAGGGCTGCTCTCCACCCTGCCCGCCCTGGTCAACGTCCTGCTCGGCATGCTCGCGGCCCTGCTCTGGAAGGCCGCGCCGGAACGCGCGACGCTGCGCATCCTGATCGCCGGCATCGCGCTTGCCGCGCTGGGCTATGCCCTGTCCTTCGCCTTCCCGCTCAACAAGAAGCTGTGGACCAGCAGCTTCGCGCTGCTCACCTCGGGCCTGTCGGGCATCATCTTCGTCGCCTGCATCGTCGCCGCGCGCAGCGCTGCGGTCCGCACGATGCTCTGGCCGCTCGACGTGCTGGGGATGAACGCGATCCTCGGCTACCTCCTGTCGCTGCTGCTCTCGCTCGCCGCGATGCGCTCGGGCTTCCAGGCCTGGGCATGGGAGGGATTGGCGGCGCTGCTGCCCGGCAACCTGCTCCTCGCCTCCTTCCTGTTCGCACTGGGGATGCTGCTGGTGGTGCTCGCCCTGCTCATCCCGCTTCACCGCCGCGGCATCCATCTGCGACTGTAAACGCGATGGTAACCATGTCCGGCTATTTGCTGGCCGGATGGGAGAGCTGGACGGAAACGCGCTCAAAGGCGCGGTCTGGGACAAATGGGCGGCGCTGCCGCCCACGCTGATGCGCGCCCACAGCATCGCCATCCAGCGCGGCTACCCGGTTTCCTTCATCGCCAGCGTCTTTGTCAGCATCACCCTGGCAGTGATGATCCACGCCAATGGCTTCATGGCCTGGCACATTGCGGCACTGGCGCTCCATCTCGCGATCAATGTCGCCGTGCTGGTCCGCTGGCGCGACGGCAAGCGCAGCGACTGGCGGGTAGACGATCCCGCCGCCACGCTCCGCGCCACGGTGATCGAGGCGGCTGCGGTCTCGCTCGGCTGGTTCCTGTTCCTCGCCACGATCGGCCTGGGCGCGACCAGCCAGGAGCTGATCGTCACCACCACCGCGCTTGCCGGCGTCGTCGCGATCGGCGCGCTGCGCTATGCCCCGCTCCCGCCCGCCAGCCTCGCCTGGCTGGGCATCGCGGTGGTGATCTGCGCGCTCTACGCCATCTTCGCCAATATCCCGGCCGGCGTGTTCGTCTTCCTGGCGGTGTTCGTCGCCCTGCTCGCCCGCACCGTGATCGGCCAGGCGGCTCTTGTCAGCGAGCAGTTCGCCCAGGGCGAGGCACTGGCCCGCGCCGCCAGCGAGCGCGACCTGCTCCGCGCCACGGCGCAGCAGGAGGAACTGCAGCAAGTCGCCGCCGCCGCCGAGACCCGCCACCGCGCCCAGGTCGATGCCGAACGCGAGCGCCGCGCCGAGATCGCCCGCATCGCGGATCGCTTCGAAAGCCAGTTCATCGCCGCGATCAGCGAGCTCGCCGCTGCCGCCGAACAGACCCGTGTCTCGGCCGAAGGGCTCGCCGGCACCACCATGACGACCCGCGACGAGATCCGCGGCGTCGCCGGCCGCGCCGTCCGCGCCGATACCGGCGCCGCCACGCTGTTCGAGGAATCGGCCAATCTCAGCCGTACCTTGGCTACGGTCGAGGCGAGTATCGCCGCGCAGAGCGAGACGACGGCGCATCTCCACGCCCTATCCCGCTCCGCCGATGCGCGCTTCGGCACGCTCGCCGAGCATAGTGCCAGCGTCGGCAGCATTGCCGACATGATCGCCGAGATCGCGGCACGCACCAACCTGCTCGCCCTGAATGCCAGTATCGAGGCAGCCCGGGCCGGCGAAGCGGGTCGCGGCTTCGCGATCGTCGCCCAGGAGGTGAAGAGCCTCGCCGCCCAGACCGCCACCGCGACCGGCGACATCCGCGCCCAGCTCGAGCGCATGATCGGCGCGGTCCATGCGACCACCTCGATCGTCGGCGAGATGCGCGAAAGCTTCGATCGGATCGGCGAGGTCGGCGATGCCGTCGGCCAGGCGATCGCCAACCAGGGCGACGTGATCCGTTCAATCCAGAGCTATGCCGGCACCGCCGCCGCGCTTACCGCCGATCTCCAGACCGGCGCCGCCAACGCCGAAGCCGCAACCGACGCCGCAGCCCGCACGACGGCGGAGATGGATGCCGCAACCGACGAGCTGGTCGGCCAGGCCCGCCGCCTGCTCGGCGAGATGCGCAGCTTCCTCGAGACGCTGCGGGCGGCCTAAGCCAGCGCTAGTCCCGGCTGCGGCTTCTCCGCCCGCGCCGCGAGGATCGCCACCGCCGCCACCAGCCCGAAAGCGCCAGCTACCAGGAACGCTGGCGTATAGGTCCCGGTCCAGGCCCGCACCGCGCCCGCGCCGAACGCAGCGGTCGCCGCACCGATCTGGTGGCCGACCATCACCCAGCCGAACACGATCGGGGCATCGCGCTCGCCGAAATGGACATTGGCCAGCTTCACCGTCGGCGGCACCGTCGCGATCCAGTCGAGCCCGTAGAAGATCGCGAAGAGCAGCAGGCTTGATGCGCTGAAATCAAGGAAGGGCAGCGCCAGTAGCGAGAGGCCGCGCAGCCCGTAATAGACGAACAGCAGCTTGCGCGGATCATAGCGGTCGGTCATCCAGCCCGAGGCGGTGGTGCCGAACAGATCGAATAGACCCATCAGGCTGAGCAGCCCGGCGGCCTGCACCGGCGCGATGCCATGGTCACCGCAAAATGCGATCAGATGGGTGCCGACCAGCCCGTTGGTGGTCAGCCCGCAGACGAAGAAGGTACCGAAGAGCAGCCAGAAGGTCATGCTCTTCGAAGCACGGAACAGCGCGGTGAAGGCGAGGCCCGGCGTCGCGGCCTGCTTCATCGGCGGCGGCGGCGCGCTGGCATCGGTCTCACCGAAGCGCCGCACGCCGACATCCTGCGGATGCTCGGGCATGAACAGCAGGACGAACGGGATCACCGCAGCCGCCGCGATCGACACGGCGAGCGCTACCGGCCGCCACGCTCCGCCCTCGGCCAGCCAGGCAAGCAGCGGCAGGAAGACCAGCGCGCCGGTGGCGGTGCTCGCGGTCAGCATGCCCATCACCAGGCCCTGGCGCGTCGCGAACCAGCGATTGACCACCGCAGCGCCCAGCACCGAGGCGACGGCACCGCTGCCCACGCCCGAAACCACGCCCCAGCTCAGCACATATTGCCAGGGTTCGGACATCCAGAGGCTGGCAAAGGTCGCCACGGACATCAGTACCAGACCGCCCAGCATGGTCCGCTTGATCCCGACGCTGAGCATCAGCGCCGCGGCGAAGGGGCCGACCAGTCCGTAGAGGAAGATGCCGATAGCAGCGGCGGCGGAAATCGTCGCGCGGTCCCAGCCGAAATGCTGCTCCAGCGGCAACATCATCACCCCAGGCGCCGATCGCAGCCCGGCGGAGACAAGCAGCGCGACAAAGGTGATCGCCGCGACAATGCCGGCATAGCCGCGCGTGCCGAAGGGCATGCGGGAAAGCAGCGCGATCATGCCCGCCCCCCTGCACGCTCGACGCTCTGGGTGAAGCTTTCGAGCCCGGCCAGCAGCACCTTCCAGAGCGCTGCACCGGCCTCATCCTCCACGCGGTGCTGGATCGCGCTCCAGTCGGGCTCGGCAGCATGCATTGCCGCTTTGCCCTCGGAGGTGAGCGAGGCGCATTTGCTGCGCCCCTCCCCGGCCGCCGTCCGAACCCAGCCCCGCTTCTCCAGCGGGGTCAGCGCCCGGTAGAGCGAACTGCGATCCATCTCGAGCTGCTCGGCCAGCCGACTGAGCGCCAGGGGTTCGCCCCGCGAGATATGCCGCAGGATGGCGAACTGGCCGATGGACATGCCATGACTGGCCAGCGCCTCGTCATAGACACGGCCGATTACGCGGGAGGCCTTGCGCAGCAGCGTGCAGGCACAGACCGAGGGCAACGAATCTTGATGCATACACATCGTGTATATGCATCAAGCAAGCTTCACAACGCTGCATATGCATCATGTGCGTGCATCATGCATATGCAGCAAGCTCAGATCGGGTTGTATTTGGCCAGGAACGCCTCGAGCGCCTTCAGGAACTGCAACCGATCCGCTTCACGGGTGAAGTGGTGATCGCCCTCCGGCTGTTCGATATAGGTTACATTCTTTCCGGCTTCTTTCAAGCGCTTGGCCATCAGCCGCGATTGCGAGACGGGTACTCTTTTGTCTTCCTTGCCATGCACGATCAGGATCGGTGTGGAGAATTGCTCGGGAAAGTTGAGCGGTGAAACGCCCTTGAGATCCCCCACCTGCTGCCGCAGCCAGTCCTGCCGGGCCCCCGAGCCCAGGAAATTGCCGTTGAAGCGCAGCATGCGGTTCAGGTCCGACACGCCGGCATAGGATACAGCACACCGATAACGCGATCCGTCCCGCTGCGCCGCACGCATCGCCGCATAGCCGCCATAGGAAGCGCCGACCATGCAGACCCGCTTGGGATCCGCGATGCCCTGCGCCGCGAGCGCGGTCACCGCGTCGTCCAGATCGTCCTGCATCGCCAGGCCCCATTGCCCCTGGCCCTTGCGCGTGAACTTGGTGCCATAGCCCGAGGATCCACGATAATTGGGCTGGATCACCACATAGCCGCGATCGGCCATGAACTGGGCCCACCAGTCCCATTCCTCGGTATCGCGGGCATAGGGGCCACCGTGCGGCATGACGATCAGCGGCGCGTTGTGCGGATCGCCCACCGGCAGCGTCAGCACCGCCGGGATCTCCAGCCCGTCCCGCGCCTTGTAGCGGATCGTCTTCACGCGATGGAGCAGCCGCATGCCAATCGTGTTGTTGACGCTCCCGATCGACGTCATCGAGCCGTCCGCCGCGCGATACAGGAAATAGCCGCCCGGCGCCGAGGCCGAGCCGGCCCGGACGACCACGACGCTCCGATCGCGATTCATCGAGACGATCTCAGGCGAGCCGCCCTTGATCATCCCGTCGAGCTTCGCCTGCAGCGCGACCATCGAGGGATCGGTCCACACCATGCCCGGCTTGTCGCGCGTCACGTCGATGCCGAGATAGCCGAAGCCGGTGCCATCGATCCGGATGCCGTCGATGTCATAGCCCTTCGAGGCAAACAGCTGCTTGCCACGCTCCAGCTTGGTCAAGTCATATTCGTAAAGCGACGAGAACCCATCCGCATCGTCGCCGATGATCAGCGCCTTTGTCGGATCGCTGAGGAACAACGTCGGCATCTCGATCGAGTCATGGATCGAGGTGGCCTTGTCGATCACCTTGAAATTCTCGCCGCGCTGCTGGCGATAATAGAGGCGACGCTTGCGGCCGTCGTCGGAAAGGCCATAGCCCATGCGGACCACGCCATTGCCGTCGGCATACCAGTCCCATACCCCCGCCATGCCGGGCTGGACGCGCCGGGCCCGGCCGTTGGTGACGTCGATCTCGTCCACGCGCGGCCAGAAGTCCGGCTGGCTGCCATAGATCGAGTTTTGCGAGCCGAGCAGGATGCGCGGCGTGCCGTCGCGCGCGACCCAGATCAGGTCCGATGCGTTCTGGCCGGCCGTTTCCTTGTTGAGCTTCACCAGCTTGGTGCCGTCGGCGCGCACGCCATAGGCGCGCGTGAGGTACCATTCCTCGTCCTCGACCGGCACGGTCTGGCCGATGCCGACGACGAGCCACTCGTCGTTCACCCATTTCCACCAGTTGAGATCGGTATCCCCCAGCGCAATGATCGCCGGCTTGCCGCCTTCGACCGAGAAGACGCCGAAATACTGGACACCGTTCACCGCGATGCGGGCCGCCACCTTGTCGCCCTTGGGCGAAAGCACGGGCGCCTCGACCGCAGGCAGCTCGGCGAAAACCTCGGTATCGTAGCGAACAACGCGGGGCAGTGAAGCCGTGGCCGGTACCGGCGCGGCGGCGGACGCCGTCTGCGCGGAAGCACCTTCGGAAACGCCCATACCGAGAACGAACGCCGCCAACGCGGACGACACGAGCAGACAGCTACGCATGAATCCCCCCTAATCCCCGCAAATCATTCGAAGGATTTCGTTACGTTGGCAAGACAGCGATGACACCGTTTCGACTGGTCCGCGCCCGACGATTGCCCCCGGCGCACCTGCCCGCTATCCCGGCCGCATGAAGCTCTATATCGGCAACAAGGCCTATTCCTCCTGGTCGCTGCGCGGCTGGCTCGCCTGCAAGCAAGCGGGCCTCCCCTTCGAGGAGGTGGTGGTGCCGCTGTACGATGATGCCTGGGAGAAGCGCCGCGAGGGCGACGAGTTCGCCCCGTCCTCGGGCAAGGTGCCAATCCTGTGGGACGGCGATGCCGTGGTGTGGGACAGCCTGGCGATCGTCGAGTATCTCAACGACAAGACCGGCAACACGAAGTTCTGGCCGACCGAGCCCGCGGCGCGCGCCATGGCCCGCTCGATGGCAGCCGAGATGCATTCCAGCTTCGCGGCGCTGCGCCGCAAGCACAGCATGAACATCCGCCAGGTCTATCCGCCCAAGACTCCCGACGCCGACGTGATCCAGGATATCGGCCGGATCATGGAGCTCTGGGCCCAGGCCCGCGCCCGCTTCGGCGGTGACGGCCAGTTCCTGTTCGGCGAGTTCGGCGCGGCGGACATCATGTTCGCGCCCGTCGTGACCCGGCTGGTCACCTATTCGCTCCCGGTCGCCCGCTTCGCCCCCGCCTATATGAACGCGGTGCTCCAGCATCCCTTCATGCAGGACTGGATCGCCGGCGCGCAGGAGGAAGAGTGGGTGATCCAGCAATTCGAAGCCGATCCGGTCTGATCCTCTCTTGCGCAGCGCCCTCGCTGCGCGCAGGCTCCCCCAACAAGTTTCCACCGGGTCGCAGGGATCAACCGGGGGGAATAATCCATGTTCGATGTAAAGAAGCTGCAGGAGCGGCTGGGCGTGACCGCCGATGGCGCGCTGGGACGCGGCACGCTTGCGGCACTGTTCGCCAAGGCCGGCGCACCGGCGAAGATCGCGCCCGAGCTGGGGCTCGCCGCGAATGTCCATTTCCGCACCTATGGCCTGGTTGAGAACGGCCTGCGCCTGGCCCATTTCATGGCGCAGTGCGCACATGAGAGCGGCGGTTTCCTGTACAATCGCGAGATCTGGGGGCCGACTGCCGCGCAGAAGAAGTACGAGATGAACGCCGCGCTGGGCAACGACCAACCGGGTGACGGCCTGCGCTATCTCGGCCGCGGCCCCGGCCAGCTCACCGGCCGCGCCAACTACCGCCTCTATGGCCGCAAGCTGGGTATCGACCTGGAAAGCAATCCCGAGCTGTTGGAAGTCTGGTCACTCGGCCTGCTCGCCTTCTGCGCCTATTGGGACAATTGCAGCCTCAACGAATGGGCCGACAAGGATAATCTCATGGCCGTCTCCAACGGCATCAACCGCGGAAACCCGACCTCCACCAAGGATCCCAATGGCTGGGAAGACCGCAAGAACCGCTATGCCAAGATGAAGGCGCTGATCCTCTGAACCACTTCGGACCGGGTTCCGGATTGATCCGGACCCCGGTCCGATGCCTGATGCAGGCTTCCAGTAACGAGGAGTCTGCGCATGAAGAATCTTCTGAAAATCGCTGGCCTGTTTGCAGTTCTTACCGCCAGCACCACGCTCCCGGCACAGGCGATGCACGGTCAGCAGGAATATGTCGTCGTATTTTATGACGACGAGAACCACACCAACATCGTTGGGCATAACGTGGTCTATTGCGACGGTCATTTCGTCCATGTCGGCGCGCGCACTCTCTACACCGACGAGATCTATTACGGCTGCAACTGACCCACTGCATCTGGGAGCGTGGGGATCAGAACGCGCTCCCGTCCTTGCGCCGGAAGCCCTGTCCGGCCGGCAGGTGCATGTCGATGTCCGGATAATGGCAGTCGCTGGCGGACGGCCTGCCCACCGCGACATAGACGCAGGGCGCATCACTGCGGTTCTGAAGGACATGGCCGTTGCCGTCGCCCTTGGCAAAGGCGGCAATGTCGCCCGGCAGCATCAGCACCTCACCGCCGTCATCGACCAGTACCGCCTCGCCGGCGAGCATCACGACGAACTCGTCCTCACCTTCGTGCCAGTGCCGCTGCGCGGACCAGGCGCCGGGCTCCAGCGTCACATGGCTGAACCCGAAATCGCTGATCCCGCTTGCAGGCGCCAGCCGGCGATACCAGCGCCCCTGCACCGGCCCGGCAAATTCGGCCGGATAGCCGGTCGCATTGGTCTGCGGGATTGTATCGAGATCGAGCTTGGGCAATGTCGCCTCCACCAATGCCGGAGACCATCTTGCCCGACGCAATCGAACTGACCAAGGCCCTGATCGCAGCCGAGAGCGTTACCCCCGCGCGGGGCAGCGTGTTCGATGTGCTGGAGGCAGCCCTCCTCCCCCTCGGCTTCAAGGTCGAGCGCTTCATCGAAGGCGAGGCGCCGGACGGGCCGGTGGAGAACCTGCTCGCGGTGCGCGGCACCAGCGGTCGCCACTTCGCCTTTGCCGGCCATCTCGACGTGGTGCCGCCGGGCCAGGGCTGGACCAGCGGCGCCTTCGCACCCGAAATCCGTGGCGACCTGCTCTACGGCCGTGGTGCCGTCGACATGAAGGGTGCGATCGCCGCCTTCGTCGCCGCGGCGGCGCAAGTCGAAGGCGGCGTGACCACGCTGATCATCACCGGCGACGAGGAAGGCCCCGCTACCTTCGGCACGCCGCGCCTGATCGAACGGATGGCCGAGCGCGGCCTGCTGCCCGACCTCTGCCTGGTCGGCGAGCCGACCTCGCAGCACCGCCTCGGCGACATGATCAAGATCGGCCGCCGCGGCTCGACGGTGATCGATATCGTCGTGCCGGGCAGGCAGGGACATGTCGCCTACCCGCACCTAGCCGACAACCCGGTCCCGCGCCTCGTCCGCGCGCTGGCCGAGATCGATGCGATCGTGCTGGACGAGGGCAATGCCTGGTTCCAGCCCTCGAACATCGAGATCATCGACCTTACCGTGGGCAATCCCGCTACCAACGTCATTCCAGGCGAGGCGCAGGCGCGGGTCAGCATCCGCTTCAACGACCAGCAATATGGCCCCGACCTGATCGCGCGGATCGAGGAGATCGTGCAGCGCCACGCGCCCTTGGGCATCGTCAAGGGGCGCGTCTATGGCGAGGCCTTCCTCACCGAGCCGGGCGAGCTCTCCACGCTGGTCGCCGGCGCGATCGAGGCTAAGCTGGGAGTGATCCCGGAGCTTTCGACTACCGGCGGCACCTCCGACGCGCGCTTCCTGTCGAAGCTCTGCCCGGTGGTCGAGTTCGGCCTGCTCAACGCGACGATGCACAAGCTCGACGAAGCCGTGGCGCTCGCCGACCTGGAGGCGCTGACGGATGTGTACGAGGAGATTTTAAGGCGCGCGGTGGTCTGAGAGCCAACCGTCCCCCTGAACTTGTTTCAGGGTCCAGCTATCGGCAGACGAAAGACAAGCGGCTCTTGCGCTGTAACTCGATGCCCGTTGGATGCTGAAACAAGTTCAGCACGACGAAATGGGGAACCTCAGCCCGCGATGCGCTGCGGCTCTACGCCGCGTGCCCATTCGAGGAAGGCTTCCTCCTCCATCGGCGTCGCCACCGCATAGCCCTGGAGCACGTCACAGCCGATGACACGCAGCACGGTCGCCTGGTCCTCGGTCTCGATGCCCTCGGCCACCGCTTCGCAGTTCAGGCCGTGGATCAGACCGATCACCGCCTGGGCGATGGTCCGGGCCTCGGCGCTGTCGGCGACATGCTCGATCAGGCTGCGATCGAGCTTGATCCGGTCGATCGGCAGCCTGCGCAGGCGCGCGATGTTCGAATAGCCGGTGCCGAAATCGTCGATGGCGATGGTCGCGCCGTCGTGGCGCAGCAGCGCGATCGCCTCGAGCACTTCGCTGGAGCAGTGCATCGCCAGCGTCTCGGTGATTTCGAGCTCCAGCAGGTTGGCCGGCGCATTGGCCGCCAGCATCGCCTCGCGCAGCATCCGGAAGAAGCTGGCATGATCGAGCTGGCGCGGGCTGATGTTCACCGCCATGCGCTGCTGGATGCCGAGGCGGCCCCAACGCGAAATGGTCTCGGCAACGCTCTCCACCACCCACTCGCCGATCTCGACGATCAGGCCGGTTTCCTCGGCGCGCTGGATGAAGGCACCGGGCATCTTGAGCCCGTCCGGATGGCGCCAGCGCAGCAGCGCCTCGGCGGCAACGATGCGGCCATCCGTGGCGGAGACCTGGGGCTGGTAGACGAGCGTGAACTGGTCCTTGTCGACCGCTTCGCGCAGGTCGCTTTCCAGCCGGGCGCGTTCGGCGATCTCGGCGGCGAGAATCTCGGTGAAATGCTCGGCGCGGCCACGGCCCATCGCCTTGGCATGGTACATGGCGGCATCGGCGGCGCGCATCAGGTCGTGCAGCGTCGTACCGTGCTCCGGGCGCAGCGCGATGCCGATCGAGGCACCGATCGACACTTCCTGGTCGGCCAGATCGAACGGTTCGGACAGTGCGTAAAGGATGCCGCGGCCGATCCGCTCGGCTTCCCGCACATTGCGCAGCGCCGGGAAGAACATGGTGAACTCGTCGCCGGCCAGTCGGCCGATCAGCGGCGGACGTGCATCGGCTTCGGCGGCGAAGCGATCAGCGACCGCGCGCAGGCGATTGGCGACCATGCCGAGCAGCGCGTCGCCGGTGGCATGGCCCAGCGTGTCGTTGACATGCTTGAAGCGATCGAGATCGATGAAGAAGAGCACCGCGACCGCGCCCGGCGGCAGGTCCGACAGCATGCGCTCGGCGGTACGCCGGAAATTGGTGCGGTTGGGCAGCGAGGTCACCGGATCGAACATCGCGAGCCGCTGGACGCTTTCCAGATTGGCGTGGAGCTGGCGGAACAGCCCGTCCATGGCGCGCGCCAGGGTCGGCACCGATTCATGCACCTGGGGCGGGATGCCGCTCTGGAGATCGCCATTGGCGGCACCCTGGAGGCGCTCGATCGCGGCGTCGATGGCTTCGGCGGTGGAGGCGATGCTGCGCTCGGCCGAGGCCCAGCACATCACGCCGCAGACAATCGCGGCGATCAGCGCGCGACCGGCGGTCTCGACGGTGATCATGCCAGGGGTGGAGGCAGCAGCCAGCGCGAGGATGAACGCCACCGCACCGGCGCACATCGCGAAGGCTATCGCACGGCTCTTGAGCGAAAATCCTTCCACTGCGCTCGCTCTTCCCCCCAGGAATCCCTCGGAGACCGGCGAATCCCGACCTCGACCCCCGGAAACATGGCAGACAGAAGTTAAGAATTTTCCCGGGGGCGGCGCAGCACGATGTAGAGTGCACCGGCTCCGCCGTGGCGCGGATGCGCGGTTCTTACGGCAGCGATACGATCGGAATGGCGCGACGAGGCGAGCCAGTCGCCCACCGCCGCGCGGATCGCGCCGCGTGCATGCGGCCGCTCGGATTCCGGACGCGGCGGCTTGCCGGTGACGAGCAGCAGCACGCGATCGCCACGCCCGATCGCGACCTCGAGCCCGAAATCGAGCCGGTCATAGGCCGAGGATAGCGTGTGGCCGTGCAGGTCGACCGTCGATTCAGGCGAGACCAGACCGCGCGACAGGCGGCGATCCCAGGACGCGTCGAGGGTATTGGCCGCCACCCTGCGCGCCGGCGGTGGCGTCGGCGCGGGCGCGCGCAGTGGCGGCACCCGCCCCTTCACCTTGGGCGCGCCCGGTATCGGCAGCGGTGCCGGCGTTGTCGGCTTATCGAGCGCCTCGACCGACTTGACCGGACGTGCCGCAAGCGGGGTGACGCTGGCGATCACCCGTTTCCACAGCGCCGCTTCCTCGGGCGCGAGGCGCCTCACCGCTGGCGGGTCGGCGTCGGCGCCCCGGCGATCGGCGCACCGCCCAGGCGGCTGAGCGTGCCCAGCGGCAGCAGCAGCCAGGCCGTGCCGCGCGAGTTCATGCCGCCCGCGATCGCGCGCGCATCATCGCCCGCGCCCCAGAAGGTATCGACGCGGTTGGGCCCCTTGATCGCCCCGCCGGTATCCTGCGCGATCCACAGGCCATTGGCCTCGGCCCGGTCCATCGAGAGGAACACCGGCGCGCCCAGCGGAATGAACTTGGGATCGACCGCGGCGCTCACCTGCCCGGTGACCGGCAGGCCCAGCGAACCATTGGGCCCGGCCCCCTTCAGCTCCTGGAAGAACACATAGCTCTTGTTCTCCCACATGATCTGGCGCCCCTCCTCGGGATGGGTGCGCAGATATTCCATGATGCCCTGCATCGAGGCCTTGCCCGGCTGGAGCAGGCCACGATCGCGCATCAGCGCGCCGATGCCGACATATTCGCGACCGTTCTGACCCGCAAAGCCGATCCGCATCACCTGCCCGTCCGGCCCGCGCAGGCGGCCCGAACCCTGGATCTGGAGGAAGAACAGCTCGATCGGATCCGCCGCCCAGGCGATCTCCAGCCCGCGCCCTTCCAGCGCGCCCTGATCGATCTCCTTGCGGTCGTAATAGGGGATGAAGGTCTTGCCCGCGACACGGCCGCGGATCTTCTTGCCCTTCATGTCAGCCGAGAACTGGCCGAGATCGACTTCGATGATGTCGTCCGGCTTGGCATAGACCGGCACGCCATAGCCCGAGCGATGATGCTTCGTGCCGGCGATCTCGGGCTCGTAATAGCCGGTCGCCTGGGCCCTCCCGTCGGCTATTTGGACGGATTCGAACCACCGAGAGAAGAAGGCGCGGGAATCGCGTTCGGGCCAGGTTTTCGCGGCGTCGCAGGCGGGTTGCCAGTCACGGCCCTGGGTAAGGCCGCTGACATCGGTGCGACGCACCAGCGACGGGCAGCTCAGCCGGAACGCGACCAGCGCGCGCGCCGCCGCATCGTCGCTCAGCGGCAGCGAATCGAAGGCCGGCCCCGGGATCAGCCCGGCCGAGGCCGCGGTCAGCGTGCCGGCGGGCGCGGCCGGCGCCGGATAGGCGGCGAGCGGCACGGCCGGGATCGGCTGGCGGACGGCGGGATTGCCATGCGGCTCGGCCACGCGGCTGCTGTCACGTGGACGCTCGCGCGGGACTTCGCGGGACGGCGGCGGCGCATAGCCCGGCTCGACCGAACGCGGCACCACACCACCCGAGCAGGCGCCCAACAACGCCGCGAGCGCGACTCCCCCCCAGATACGCATGTGCTGCCCCCTCAGGCTTCGTCGGTTTCGACGAGCTTCCAATTGGGATCGTTGCTGCGGAGACTCCGGGCGAACGTCCAGATGTCGTGCGTCTCGACCGCATCGCTCAGCGAGCCGGCGATGACATTGCCGTCCGCGTCGCGGGTGACCGCCGCGATATCGGCATCGAAGCGCACGGTGATGCGGGCGCTCTTGCCCTCGACCACCGCGTCCGAGATGATCGCACGCTCGATCGCAACCAGGCGATTCTCCAGCACATGGCCGGCGGCCTTGCGATCGGCGATCGCCTGCGAGAAGCCGGCGCGGACATCGTCCTCGACCAGCCAGGCCAAAGTATCCTCGTCGCCCTTCCAGAAGGCCTCGAGGATCATCTTGTACGCGCTCTTGGCGCCATCGATGAACTGGGCGACGTCGAAGCTGGAATCGGCGGCGATCACGGCCTTGAGCCCGCTCTCGGCACCCGTCTCGATCACGCGCGGATTGACGTCGCGTGCTTCGGGCGCCTGATCGATGGTGCGCTGCGCCGGCGGCACCGCCACGCGCTCTTCGCTGGGCTTGGGCAGCGCCTGCTCATGACCGGTGCGCTTGCCGAGCACGGCATAGAGTCGGAGTGCCAGGAACCCGGCCACCATTGCGAACAAGATTATCGTGTACACTACGCCTCCAAACGCTTCGCCGGTTAACATAGGCCTAAGCGGCGCGCGTTTCAAATCCGGGCAATCCGTGGGAATTGAAACACGTGCGCCCGCCTGCTAGGCGCGCAACCGATCCAACGCTTCAACAGCGTGAAACTTTCCGGATAAAGAGGTAGTTGAAATGGCCGAGAACGACACGATCGCCGAATTCGGCGAGCCCGCAGCCAACGGTGTGGACACCACCCCGGCCGCCGGCCTGCTGTCGCAGTATGTGAAGGACTTCTCGTTCGAGAACCCGAATGCGCCGGCCATCTTCCAGAGCCAGACGGCTCCGGCGATCGACGTGCAGTTCAACATCGGCTCGGGCAAGGTTGCCGACGAAGTGTTCGAAGTCGTGCTCAAGATCGAAGTGCGCGCCACCGCCGAGAGCCAGACCGCGTTCATCGTCGACCTGGCCTATGCCGGCCTGTTCGGCATCCGCAACGTGCCCGAGGGTGAAGCGCTCGACGCGTTCCTGCTCGGCGAGGCTCCCCGCCTGCTCTTCCCGTTCGCCCGCCGCGTGCTGGCCGACGCGGTGCGCGACGGCGGCTTCCCGCCGCTGATGCTAGAGCCGATCGATTTCGGCGGCATCTACCTGCAGCAGCGCGCCGTGAACGAAGGCGGCCTGACCGGCGAAGTGGCAGGCGAAGCCTGAGGAGTATCCGGGGGTGACGGTTCTCAAATCCTCCCCGAGCTTGTCTCGGGGAGGGGGACCATTCGCAAAGCCAATGGGGGAGGGGCCGAGGGCGAAGCCGGCGGTGTTCCACCGCCGCCCCTCCACCACGACGCTGCGCGTCGCGGTCCCCCTCCCCCAGCAAGCTGGGGGAGGATTTAAGAAGTGAAGCTCGCACGCACACTGGGCTCGGTCGGCGGGCTTACCCTGGCCAGCCGCGTGCTCGCGCTGGTGCGCGATTCGCTGCAGGCGCGCTATGTCGGCGCCAATTTCGCGTCGGACGCGTTCCTGGTCGCCTTCCGGCTGCCCAACATGTTCCGCGCCTTCTTCGCGGAAGGCGCCTTCTCCTCGGCCTTCATCCCGATGTTCAACCGCAAGCTCGCCGAGCATGACGGCGAGCGCGGGCCGGCCTTCGAGTTCGCCGAGCGCACCCTGGCGGTGCTGTTCGCCATCCTGGCGCTGATGACGGTGGTGATGCTCGCCGCCGCCTGGCCGCTCACCGCCCTGCTCTCGGGCGGCTTCCACAAACAGGCGCCGACGCACGACCAGTTCGCCTTCGCGGTCGAGCTGAGCCGGATCACCATCCCCTATCTGATGCTGATCTGCCTGGCCTCGCTGCTGGGCGGCATCCTCAATTCGCTCGACAAATTCTGGGTCAACGCCGCCGCGCCGATCCTGCTCAACATCGCGATGGTGACGGCGCTGTTCGTCTTCCACGGCACGCCCGAGGAGACGGCGCGGGCCCAGGCGATCGCGGTGCCGCTGGGCGGCGTGGTGCAATTGCTGTGGCTGTGGTTCGCCTGCCGCGCCGCCGGCGTGTCGCTGCGCCCCCGCCTGCCCCGGCTCGATCCCGAAGTGAAAAGGCTGATGAAGCTGATCCTGCCCGCCGCGCTCGGCGCCGGGGCGGTGCAGCTCAACCTGGTCATCTCGACCGCGCTTTCGGGCTATCTGCTCGGCGAAGGCTCGATCTCGTTCATCTATTATGCCGACCGGCTCAACCAGCTGCCGCTCGGCATGATCGGCATCGGGCTGGGCACCATCCTGCTCCCCACCGTCTCGCGGCTGCTCGGCGCCGGCAAGGACGCCGAGGCGATGGAGACGCAGAATCGCGGCATGGAGCTGGCGCTGTTCCTGACCCTGCCGGCAATGGTCGCGCTGATCGTCGCCGCCGAACCGATCGTGCGCGGGCTGTTCCAGTACGGACACTTCACCGCCGACGACACGGTGAAATGCGCCTGGGCGCTGGCCGGCTTCTCGATCGGCCTGCCGAGCTATGTGCTGGTCAAGGTGCTGACCCCGGGCTTCTATGCCCGGCAGGATACGAAGACGCCGGTGCGCTTCGCCACCATCTCGGTGGCGGTGAACATCGTGGCCAATCTCGCGCTGATCCCGCTGATCGGCCATATCGGCCCGCCGCTGGCGACCGCCCTCTCCTCCACCGTCAATGTCTGGATGCTCTATGCCGCGCTGAAGAAGCGCGGGCATTTCGTGGCGGACGCGCAACTGCGGCGCCGGCTGCCGCGGCTGGCGCTGGCCGCGGTGCTGATGGGCGCGGCGATCTTCGGCTTCGAGGGGCTGCTCGATCCCTGGCTGAGCGGGCTGCTGTGGCAGCGCTACGCGGCGCTGGTGGTGCTGGTGGGCGCGGGCGTGGCGATCTATTTCGTGGCGTGCTTCGTGACGCGGGCCTTCCGGGTTTCGGATCTGAACGCGCTGGTGCGGCGGCGGCGGGCCTGATCCCTCTTATTTTCGTCATTCCCGCGAAGGCGGGAATCCATTGGCATTGCCGTGACGGCTCCTTTCGAGAAGCCAGCCAGAATGGATCCCCGCCTTCGCGGGGATGACGGAGAAGAGAGTGCACTCGCCCCCTTCAGTTCCCCGGCGAAGGCCGGGGAACTGAAGGGGGCGATCAGGCGCTCCAGCCCACTCGTCACGAAATGCCTACCCCTCGCCCACCCCACCCGCTACAGCGCCCCCGTCCCTGACATCATCGTGCGGCTGCGTCCCCGCCGTCTCGGACCCGCGGCCCGTCCAAAGGCCGAACGGTCAGCCCGGGCGTGGAAGGAATATCTATGCGCGTCGTTTCCGGCATTCAGACCACCGGCAATCTGCACCTCGGCAACTATCTGGGGGCGATCAAGAACTGGGTGGCGATGCAGGACCAGGGAGAATGTCTGTTCTTCCTCGCCGATCTCCATGCGCTGACGGGGAATATCTCGCCGCAGGAGCTTGCCAATTCGACGATCGAGATGGCCGCGACGCTGATGGCGTCGGGCATCGACGATCGTGCGATCCTGTTCAACCAGGCGCGCGTGCCCGCGCATGCCGAGCTGTGCTGGATCCTCAACGGCACCGCGCGGATGGGCTGGCTGAACCGCATGACCCAGTGGAAGGACAAGGCGGGCAAGAATCGCGAGGGCGCGAGCGTGGGCCTGTTCACCTATCCGGTGCTCCAGGCAGCCGACGTGCTGGTCTACAAGGCGACGCACGTCCCGGTGGGCGAGGATCAGAAGCAGCATCTCGAGCTGGCGCGCGACATCGCGACCAAGTTCAACACCGACTATGAAGTCGAGCTGTTCCCGCTGCCCGAGCCGTTCATTTCCAAGGCCGCGCCGCGGATCATGAGCCTGCGCGACGGCAGCGCGAAGATGAGCAAGTCCGATCCTTCGGACCTGTCGCGGATCAACCTGTCCGACGATGACGACACGATCGCGCAGAAGTTCAGGAAGGCGAAGACCGATCCGGAGCCGCTGCCCGATTCGTTCGAGGCGCTCGCCGAGCGCCCCGAGGCGAAGAACCTGGTGACGATCTTCGCCGCCTTGTCGGACCGCGATCCGCAATCGGTGGTGGCGGAATTCGCCGGCCAGGGTTTCGGCGCGTTCAAGCCGGCGCTGGCGGACCTCGCCATCTCGGTGCTCTCGCCGGTGCGCGAACGGCTCAACCAGCTGCTCGGCGACCGCGCGGCGGTGGGCGCGCAGCTCGCCAGGGGCGCGGCGCGGGCAAGCGAGCTGGCGGCACCGACGCTGCTGGCGGCGCAGAAGGCGGTCGGGCTGCAGGTTTAATCTTATTCCTCCCCCCGGGGGGGAGGGGGACCGCCGCCGAAGGCGGTGGTGGAGGGGTAGCGCGCCACAAGCGACATCGCTCGCGGAGAATACCCCTCCACCAGCCTGCGGCTGGTCCCCTCCCCCCCCCCGGGGGAGGATTCTTTAGGGTTGTCCATTACCCTCCCCCGGACATCACCGGACTTCGGGGAGGGAACAGTTATGGGTACCACCGGGTTTCTGTGCGCGGAGAGTGCCTGATGCGTAGACTGATTCCCGTGCTGCTCCTCGGGAGCGCGATCGCCGGCTGCAGCGGTGGTGGGGGCTCTGGCGGCGGCGGCACCGTCGTGACGCCGACGCCCACGCCGAGCCCGACCAGCACGCCCACCCCTACCCCGACGGCCACGCCGACGCCGACCGGCAGCGAGCCGGCGACGGGCTCGGATTTCCTGACTTCGGTCGCGCAGCTCTACAGCAGCCCGCCCAATATCGGCGCCTGCCAGGCCGGGACGCTCAAGCCCGAGGTCGGCCAGCGGGTGCTGGCGGCGCTCAACTATATCCGCGGGCTCCACAACCTGCCGGCGGTCACCTACAGCGCCGCCGACGAGCCGGCCGTGCAGCAATCGGCGCTGATGATGGCGGCGAACGGCCAGCTCAGCCACAATCCGCCGACCAGCTGGAACTGCTATACCGCTGCCGGCGCCACCGCCGCCGGGCAGAGCAACATCTATCTGGGCACCGGCGGGCTGCGCTATTCGCAGGATGCCGATCTGCTGGCCGGCTGGCTGATCGACACCAACAATGTAGTGGCGAACAATATCGGCCATCGCCGCTGGCTGCTCTATCCGTTCCTGTCGACGATCGCCTATGGCCGCACCGCCGGCGTGTGGCAGACCAACAACCGGGCGGACGGCGCTTCGATCAAGGTGATCAACACCACCCAGAACACCGCCGGGCCGCTGCCCGACTTCGTCGCCTATCCCTTCCAGGATTATCCGGCGCGCTATTTCGAGACCGGGGCGCTGCTCTCCTTCGGGGTGATCGCCAACAAGAGCTCGAACTTCGGCGCGAATCAGTCGGTGAGCTATGCCGGCGCGACGATCAGCGTGCGGGTGCGCGGCGGCGCGGCGCTGACCGTGTCGAACATATCGTGGGACAATGACGGATACGGCCTGCCCAACAGCCTGCAATGGAGCGTCGCCGGGCTCGCCGCCAACACCACCTATGACGTGACGATCAGCAACGTCACGGTGAGCGGCGCGGCGCGCAACTACAGCTATTATTTCCGGATCGTGCCCTGAGCGGCGCGAAACCGCCATATCCGTTGCAGATCGGCTAGGTCGCCCCGGCGCCGCGACCTAGCCTGTGCCTTCCACGACAGGGAGGCACTCATGCGCAACAAGATCGGTTTCTCGCTTTCGCTTGCCGCCGCCGCCGGTTTCCAGGCCGTCCTCGCCCAGCCGCTCCAGGCGCGCCCGAACCTCGAATGCGCCAACCCGCCTTCGGTCACCTGCACCAGCTACCAGGCGCGCGGCTTCGCCAGCTATGGCGAGTGCGTGACCTATTACAGCGAATATTGCCCGCTGCTGGAGAGCGGCGAAGGCGGCTGCGTCTATGATCCGCGAATCGGGCAGACGATCTGCTGGTGAGTGGGTCGCTTCATTATGTCTAGACAAAAAGGCCGGAGCCCCTGCGGGCCCCGGCCTTTCCGTTTTGAAGGGTGGAGGCGTGACCGATCTGCGTTGCCCCGCTCTCAGCTCCTCCACCCCGCCCGCCCCTGAAAGAGGCGGGAAGTTATCCCTTCAGCCCTCCAGCGTGCGCATCAGCGTGCGCACGGCGGTGTCGATCTCCACGTCCTTGGCGCGCAGATCCTCGATTCGCTTGACCGCGTGGATCACCGTCGAGTGATCGCGGTTGCCGAACTTGCGGCCGATCTCCGGCAGCGAGCGCGTGGTCAGGCGCTTGGCGAGGTACATCGCGATCTGGCGCGGCCGGGCGATCGCGACGGCACGGCGCTCGGAGATCAGGTCGATCTGCTTGACCTCGAAATGCGCCGAGACCGCGCGCTGGATCTCGTCGATGGTGATCCGGCGCTGGGCCGAACGCAGCACTTCGCCGAGCACGTTGGTCGCGAAGTCGATCGTGATGACTTCGTTGTTGAGCTGGGCATAGGCGACGAGGCGGTTCAGCGCGCCCTCGAGCTCGCGGATGTTGGTGGTGATCCGCGCGGCGAGCAGGTCCATCACCTCATGCGGCATCGAGACGGCGGGCATCTCGAGCAGCTTGCGGCCGACGATCGCGCGGCGCAGCTCAAGCTCGGCCGGCTTGATGTCGGCGACCAGACCCGAGCCGAGACGGCCGGCGAGGCGCGGCTCGAAGCCCTCAAGCGCCTGGGGCGCACGGTCGGCGGCGATCACCAGTCGCTTGCCCGACGACATGAACTCGTTGACGGTGTGGAAGAATTCCTGCTGCGTCGCGTCCTTGCCGCCGATGAACTGCAGGTCGTCGATCATCAGCAGATCGACCGAGCGCAGCCGCGCCTTGAACGCGTGCGTGTCCTTGTTGCGCAGCGCCTGGACGAACTCGAACATGAAACGCTCGGCGGTCACGTAGATCGCGGTCGCATCCGGATTCGCGGCGAGGAAGGCATGGCCGATCGCGTGCATCAGGTGCGTCTTGCCCTGGCCCGTGCCGGCATGAAGGTAGAGCGGGCTGAACTGCGGCGAGCCCGGCTGCGCCATCGCCTTGGCGGCGTTGCAGGCGACGCGATTCGTCGCGTCGATCACGAATCGCTCGAACGTGAAGCGCTGGTCGAACTGCGGGCGCTCGATCGCGGCAGCCGCCACGGGGGCCGAATCGGCGACCGGAGCCACCGGCGCCGCGCTGAGCACGCGCTTCGGCTCCTCGGCCAGCGTCTCGATCGACACGCTGCGCACAGCCGGAATCTGGCCGCGGAACTCGAGCAGCAGACGCTCGGCATAGTGATTCTTGACCCACTGGGTCATGAACGCCGACGGCAGCCCAAGGCGCACGATCTCGGCATCGCTGCCCTCGATCAGGACAACCGGCTTCAGCCATTGGTCGAACAGACGCTGGCCCGCCGAGCGACGCAGATTCGCGCGCACATGCGACCAAGCCTTGGCAACCGCTGCTTCCATTCCGTCCCGTTCCAAGGCCTGAACCTGAGTCACCGTGACGCACCCCTCCTTCGCGGGAAGCACTGCTTCCCGTGCGCAAATTCGCTCCGACATGAGGCCCCCCGACACCGGACATCCCCGGTCCCTGTGCGGCAGGCTTCGACTACACCCTGGCGAGAACCCGCCTGGGAGGTCTGTTGTAGGTACCCCTTTCTGAGTCGAGCAAGGGGGTCCGGTGTAAAGATACTGAAATAGTTTTGTTGACTCGCCGTAACCCACGGAAAACCGTGCCCATGGCCACTAACTATCTGAAAAGAATAGCGCCTTCAAATTATTGCAAGTCGAAGACACCGCGACTCGCGCGAATCGTAGGGTTCCAGGGTGCTAACCACGATTCGTTCCGCAAGCCTCTGTCGAACACGACAAAAACCCCGCGGAACTGGTGTCCCGCGGGGCTTTGTTACGGAAAAGTGACGATTATGCCAGCGCTTCGACGCGCTTGTTCAGACGCGCAAACTTGCGCGAGGCCGTGTTCTTGTGAAGCACGCCCTTGGCAACGCCGCGCGCCATTTCCGGCTGCGCAGCGGCGAGCGCGGCAGCGGCCGCAGTCTTGTCGCCGGCTTCAAGGGCCGACTCGACCTTCTTCACGAAGGTGCGGATACGGCTCACGCGGGTGCCGTTGATCTCCGCGCGGCGCGCATTGCGCCGGATACGCTTCTTCGCTTGCGGCGTATTCGCCATGCCGTGTCGTTCCTGCTCGTAAAATGGTTTGGACCCGGAGACGAAACGCCGTCCACGTCCGGAAAGACGGGCCCCTTAGCGGCACCAGCGATTCGGGTCAACCAAGAACGATGCGGCACGGCGGAGGCAGTATCTCGCCCGGCCCCGGTACGTACGCAGAATCGAAATAGGGACCCACCATCACGAGGCGCCTGCCTTCGAACCGCGCGGTGCCCCGCCATTCCCCACCCAGCGACAGCGCGCCGCTGGCCTGGTGCCAGGTGTAGCTGCCACTGCCGCTGGTCATCGTCTCCACCATCGCTTCCGGGTAGGTGAAGTCATATCCGCCATTGTCGAAGAAGCGGATTTCGGAAGGCAGCTTTGTGCGGCAATGCTGCGATTCGACCACATGCCAGGTGCCGGTGAGCACTTGCTGATCCCGCCCTGTGACCTTCACCGTGCGGCTGTACGGCATCCCGCCTATGCGCATCGAGAGGGCAATCTCCTCGCCGCCCTTGGCATCGGACCGTACCAGCAAGCGCTGCCTGCCGCGCAAGCGGGCCGGACCTTTCACCGCCAGATCGGCGATGCAGCGCTGCGGGATCACCTTCTCTCCGTCCGGACCGTCACGGTAAACATATTCGATGTTCGTCTCGTCATCCGGCCGCAGGACCTCGCGGTCATAGCGCGCCGCCCGCAGCGATTCGCCGATATGACGGCAATCCGCCGCACCGGCGGCGAGCAGGGCAAGGGCAGTCAGCAGCATGGCATCTCCCTATTTCTGGCAGGCGGGGCACCAGAAGGTCGACCGCCCCGAATCGATTCGCCGCTCGACCAGCCCGCCGCAGCCGCACGGCTCCCCTTCCCGGCCATAGACGCGCCATTCCTTGGCGAAATAGCCGAGCTCGCCGTCCGGCCGGGCATAATCGCGAATCGTCGAGCCGCCGGCGCGGATCGCGCTTTCGAGCACGTCGCGAATCGCCGCGACCAGCTTTTCCAGCCTGGCCTTCGAGATCGAGCCGCCTTCGCGGGTGGGCGCGATGCGGGCGATATAGAGCGCCTCGCACACATAGATATTGCCCAGCCCCGCCACGATGCGCTGATCGAGCAGCAGCGCCTTCACCGGCGCGATCCTGTCCTTGAAGACACGCGCCAGGTGCGCGGCGTTGAAGTCCGGGCCCAGAGGCTCGGGGCCAAGTGCGACGAAGGGCGCCCAGGCACTCACCTCCGCGGTCGGCACCAGGTCGACCGAGCCGAATCGCCGGGGATCATTGAGCGCGAGACGGTGCTGCTGCGTCTCCAGCACCATGTGATCATGCTTGCCGATCTCGCCCGGATCGATCCGCCAGCGCCCGGACATGCCGAGATGGAAGATCAGCGTGTCGCCGCGATTCGTCTCGATCAGCCCATATTTGGCGCGGCGGCCCATGCCAGTGACCGTCGCCCCGGTGAGCCGCTGGCCGAGCCCTTCCGGGAAGGGCCGGCGCAGATCGCCGCGGTGGAGGGTGACGCGCTGGATCGTCTCGCCCTTGAGCACGGGCTCCAGCCCGCGAACGGTCGTCTCTACTTCGGGGAGTTCTGGCATGCCCTGTCCGTACCGCTCCCGTCATCCCGGCGAAAGCCGGGATCTCGTGCGGTTCCTGCCCCGCGCCTTCGCCTGAGATCCCGGCTTTCGCCGGGATGACGATATGGGCGGGTATGGCGATATGGACGGATGACGTAGGAAATTTCCCCCGCTAGAGCCCGTCGCATGACCGACACCGTCTCCTTCGGCTACGAGGATGTGGCCCCCGAGGAAAAGACCCGCCGCGTCGGCGAGGTCTTCTCCAGCGTCGCGGCGAAATACGACCTGATGAACGACGCCATGTCGGGCGGACTTCACCGGTTGTGGAAGGACAAGTTCGTCCGCCGGGTGAAGCCGCGCGAGGGCGAGCATATCCTCGACATGGCCGGCGGCACCGGCGACATCGCCTTCCGCATGGCCCCTTCGGGCGCATCGATCACGGTGGCGGACATCAATCCCGAGATGCTTGCCGTCGGCGTAGAGCGCGCCGCCGAGCGCGGGATCGACGGGCTGGTATGGAGCGAGGCCAATGCCGAGACGCTGCAATGGCCCGACAAGTTCTTCGACGCCTATACCATCGCCTTCGGCATCCGGAACGTGACCGACATTCCCAAGGCGCTGCGCGAAGCACACCGCGTGCTCAAGCGCGGCGGGCGGCTGTTCGTGCTCGAGTTCTCGACCACCGAGTGGCCGGGCTTCTCCGAAGTCTATGACGCCTATTCGCACAAGCTCGTCCCCAAGCTCGGCCAGATGCTGGCGGGCGATGCGGAGAGCTATCGCTACCTGATCGAATCGATCCGCCGCTTCCCGAAGATGCCCGAGTTCGAGCGGATGATCCGCGAAGCAGGCTTCACCCAGACCAAGGTCGAGCCGCTGCTCGGCGGGCTGGTCGCGATCCACAGCGGCTGGAAGATCTGAGCTAAGTGACCGCACCCGCCGTTCATCTCTGGCGCCTGCTGAAATGGGGCCGCATCCTGGCGCGCCACGGCGCGCTGCGCGGTATCGAGCAGGATCCGCACACGCCCAGGCCCGTGCGCCGCGTGGCGCGCATCGCCCGCTTCGGCGCGCGCGTGCCCAAGGTGCCGCATTATGCCGATGCCTTCCAGGCGATCGGCCCCGCCGCGATCAAGCTCGGCCAGACGCTGGCCACCCGTCCCGACCTGGTCGGCGATGAGGCGGCGCACGACCTGCTGCGCCTGCAGGATGCGCTGCCGCCGCTCCCCTTCCCGGTGATCCGCCAGCGGATCGAGGGCAGCTTCGGCCGGCCGCTCGAGACCTTCTTCGCCGAATTCGACGAGCATCCCGTCGGTGCCGCCTCGATCGCGCAGGTCCACCGTGCGATCACCACCGATGGCCGCCAGGTCGCCGTGAAGGTGCTGCGCCCGGGCATCGAGACCGAGTTTGCCAAGGCGATCGACACCTATGAATGGGCCGCCGCCCAGGTGGAGAGCATGGGCGGCGAGGCGTCGCGCCTGCGCCCCCGAATGGTGATCGAGACGTTCAAGCGCTGGACCGCGCGCGAGCTCGACCTGCGCCGCGAAGCAGCCTCTGCTTCCGAACTGGCCGAGGGCATGCAGGCCGAGCCGGACTTCATGGTTCCCCAGATCGACTGGCAGCGCACCACCGGCAAGGTGATGACGCTGGAATGGATCGACGGCATCAAGCTGTCGCACCGGCAGAAGCTGATCGAGGCCGGGCACGATACCAGCGCGCTCGCCAGCCGGCTGATCAAGGCGTTCCTGCGCCAGGCGATCGCCGAAGGCTTCTTCCATGCCGACATGCACCAGGGGAACCTCTTCGCGCTCCCCGATGGCCGCATCGCCGCGATCGACTTCGGCATCATGGGCCGGATCGATCGACGTGCAAGGGTCTGGCTGGCCGAGATCCTCTACGGACTGATCACCGGCAACTACAAGCGCGTCGCCGAGATCCATTTCGAGGCGGGCTATGTGCCGCCGCACCACAATGTCGCCGAGTTCGCGACGGCGCTGCGTGCGGTCGGCGAGCCGATGCGCGGGCTGGCGGTGAAGGACATGTCGATGGGCGCGATGCTCGACGGCCTGTTCTCGATCACCCGCGACTTCGACATGCAGACCCAGCCGCATCTCCTTCTGCTCCAGAAGACGATGGTGATGGTCGAGGGCGTGGCGCGCGGGCTCGATCCCGATATCAATCTGTGGGACGTCTCGGCCCCGTTCGTGCGCGAATGGATCCGCACCGAGCTGGGCCCGGAAGCCAAGATCGCCGACCGGCTGGTCGAGGATTTCCGCACGCTTGCCCGCCTGCCCGACCTGATCCGCAACATCGAGCTGCGCTTCCCGGCCCCGGGTGGCGCGCCGCCCGCGCCGCCGCTCAAGGAGATCGAGCGGATCCGCGTGGTCGGCGGCTGGCGCTATGCGCTGGTTGCGGTCTTCTCGGGCGCGGTGGGTGCCGCGATCATGATGTACCTGCTCTCGTGAAGCTGCCCGCGGTCCAGTGGCTGGCGGAACCGACGCGCTTCGCCGCGCTGGCCCGCCCCCGCGCCCGGATCGTTCTTGGCATTCTGCTGCTGTTCCTGCTGCTGTCGCTGACCGCGCTGGTCACGGTCGGGCCGCCGCCGGTGAGCGGCGATCCGGCGAAGCGTGCCGACGACCAGAGCGACGTGATGCTCTATGAGAGCATCGTCGCCGGCGTGCGGCACGGCGGCGACTATTACGAAGTGACCGCCGATGCGCTGCGGGCCGGCAACTACCCGCTACGCCCCTTCGTCACCTTCCGCCTGCCCGGGCTGGCGATGGTCGAGGCGCATGTGCCGCGTGCCGGCATGCTGGCGCTGCTCTTCGTGCTGGTCGCCTCGGTCCTTGCCGTGTGGGGCATGAAGCTGCGGAGCGGGATGACGCGCTGGCCGCCGGTGCTGATCGGCCTCGCCCTGCTCGCCGGCGGGCTGATGGCGTTCGTCCAGACCGACCTCTGGGCGTTTCACGAGATATGGGCGGGGCTGCTGATCGCCCTGTCGCTCGGCATCCGGCGGCAGGGGCGCTGGATCGAGGCCGTCGCGATCGCGCTGCTGGCCATGCTGGTGCGCGAGCTGGCCGCGCTCTACGCGATCATGATGCTCGCCGCCGCCTGGTTCGAGGGACAGCGGCGCGAGGCGATCGGCTGGGGCGTGGCGCTGGCCTGCCTCGCGGTCGCGGTCGGCTTCCATGCCCATGCGGTGGGCCAGGTGACCAATGCCGCCGATCCGGCCTCGCCGGGCTGGGCCGGGCTGCACGGCTATGGCTTCTTCGCCAAGGCGATGGTGCTGTCGACCGCGCTGCAGCTCTTCCCGATGGCGCTGGGCGTGCTGCTGTTCACCTGCTCGCTGTTCGGCTGGGCGGCTTGGAAAGACCAGGCGGCGGGGCGCGTGTTCCTGACGCTTGCGGCATATGGCGTGGCGCTGGCCCTGTTCGCGCGGCCCGATACCTTCTATTGGGGACTGATGGTCGCCCCGCTCTCGCTGATCGGCCTCGCCTTCGTGCCCGACGCCCTGCGCGACCTGTTCCGGCAGGCGCTCGACAGGCGCAGGATCACCGTGACAAAGGTCACACGATGAAGAAGATCCTCCTGATCGTCGGCGGCGGCATCGCGGCCTACAAGGCGTGCGAGCTGATCCGGCTGTGCCGCAAGGCCGGGATCGAAGTGAAGTGCGTGCTCACCGAAGGCGGGCAGCATTTCGTCACGCCGATGACGCTCGCGGCGCTGAGCGAGAACCAGGTCTATACCAACCTGTTCGACCTCAAGGACGAGGCCGAGATGGGGCATATCCAGCTCAGCCGCGAGGCGGACCTGGTGGTGGTGGCGCCCGCCACCGCCGACCTGCTCGCCAAGATGGCCGCGGGGATTGCCGACGATCTGGCGACCACGCTGCTGCTCGCCACCGACAAGCCCGTCCTCGCCGCGCCGGCGATGAACGTGCGGATGTGGCAGCACGCCGCGACCCGCCGCAATGTCGCGACGCTGCGCGGCGACGGGGTGACGGTGCTGGAGCCCGACGAGGGGCCGATGGCCTGCGGCGAGTACGGTCCCGGCCGGCTGCCCGAGCCCGAGGCGATCCTCGCGGCGATCCAGAAGTTCTCAGAACCTAAATCTGGTGCGCCTCGTCCGCTTGCCGGCAAGCATGTCCTCGTCACCGCCGGCCCCACCCATGAGCCGATCGACCCGGTGCGCTACATCGCCAATCGCTCCTCGGGGAAGCAGGGCTATGCGATTGCCGGGGCGCTCGCAGCCTTGGGAGCGAAGGTCACGCTGGTTTCGGGGCCGGTCACGCTGGCCACGCCGCCGGGCGTCACCCGCATCGATGTCGAGACCGCGCAGGAAATGGCCAATGCCGTCGCCCAGGCGCTGCCCGCCGATGCCGCGGTGATGGTCGCCGCGGTCGGCGACTGGCATGTCGAGCGCGCCGGGCAGAAGCTCAAGAAGCAGGGCGGCGAGCCGCCCCGGCTCCAGCTCTCCGAGAATCCGGACATCCTCGCGATGCTCGGCGCCAGCCCGCGCCGGCCGGGACTGGTGGTGGGCTTCGCCGCCGAAACCGAACAGGTGCTCGAACATGCTGCCGCGAAAAGGACTCGCAAGGGCGCAGACTGGATTGTCGCCAACGATGTTTCCGGCGATGTGATGGGCGGTGAAGCCAATGCCGTTCATCTCGTCACCGCCGACGGTGTCGAAAGCTGGGAAAGACTGCCCAAGGACGAAGTCGCCCGCCGTCTCGCGCAGCGGATTGCCGATGCGCTCTAGCCTTGCCCTTTTGCTGCTCGGCGCGAGCCTGGCCGCCTGTACGCCGGGCGAGCGCATTGGCGCGCCGGAACCGGGCCCGGGCCTGTACAGCCAGAGCTTCGGCAACACGCCCGCCAAGCAGGTGCGCACGCTGATCGTGGTGCTGCACGGCGACGCGCCGACGACCAAGCCCGACTATCACTATGCCTTTGCCCGCAGCGCCGCCGCCGCGGTGCCACAGAGCATCGCCGTCGCGCTGCTCCGCCCGGGCTATGAGGACCCGCAGGGGCATGTCTCGCCCGGCGAGCGCGGCCTGACCACCGGCGACAATTATACCGCGGACCGGATCGGCGCCGTCGCCGCGACGATCCGCCACCTGCAGCGCCGCTATGGCCAGGCGCGCACCGTGGTAGTCGGCCATTCGGGCGGCGCCGCGATCGCCGCCGACCTTGCCGCGACGCATCCGGGGCTGGTCGACGGCATCGTCCTCGTTTCCTGCCCCTGCGCGCTGCCCGAGTGGCGCAAGCACATGAAGACCGTGTCACCCACCCCGCTCTGGGACGCGCCGGTCACCAGTCTCGACCCGGTCAAGCTGGTCGGCGGCATGCAGCCCTCGCTGCGCGCCGCGGTGCTGGTCGGCGGCGACGACAAGACCACGCCGGTGCGCTTCTCGCGCACCTATGCCGAGGCGCTTTCGCTGCGCGGCATCGCCACCGATTTCCGTATCATCCCCGGCAAGGACCATGAGCTGCTGAGCGATCCCGAAGTGATCTCCGCGCTCCAGCGCCTTGCCGCCGCGCTTCCAGGAAAATCTTGATGCTCGCTCCGATCCGCATTGCCCTTCAGCGCCTGCCGCATGGCGAGGGCCTGCCGCTGCCCGCCTATGCGACGGCGGGAGCCGCGGGCATGGACGTGGTCGCGGCCGAGGATGTGGTGCTCGCCCCCGGCGCGCGCCATGCGGTGGCGACCGGCTTCGCGATGGCGATCCCGGTCGGCTACGAAGTCCAGGTCCGCCCGCGCTCGGGCCTGGCGCTCAAGCACGGCATCACCTGCCTCAACACGCCCGGCACGATCGACAGCGACTATCGCGGCGAGGTTAAGGTGATCCTTGCCAATCTCGGTGACGCGGCGTTCACCGTCGCGCGCGGAGACCGTATCGCACAACTCGTGCCCGCGCCGGTTCAGCATGCGGAGCTCGAGGAGGTGGGGACGCTCGACGAAACGGCGCGAGGCATCGGGGGCTTCGGATCGACGGGCACGTGATAGCGACGGTTCTTCTTGCTGCGGCGCTCCAGACGGCGCCGATCGACTGGGACGCCCTGCCGCCCCTGCCCTGGCGCGCACCCCCAATCATCACCGCCGAGATGCAGACCTTCGTCCAGCGCGAAGTGAAGCTGCGCAAATGCGTGCTCGCCAAGCCGGGTGTCGCCGAAGTCTCGATCGCCGTGCTGGTCGACGAGGGAGGCAATATCCGGACCACCGTACCGCGCGCCATCGCCTGCCCCTCGGTCGAGCAATATGCCGCCGCGCTGGCAGCCGGCTTCGCGCGCAACAACCTGCTCCCCCGCCCTGGTGCGACCGAGCAATGGTATCGCACGACCATCAGCTTCACCCTGACCAAATGACACTCTCCGACACGGAGCTGGAGCGCTACGCCCGCCATATCGTGCTGCGCGAGATCGGCGGCGGCGGGCAGATGCGGCTGAAGGCCGCGCGCGTGCTGGTGATCGGCGCGGGCGGCATCGGATCGCCGGCGATCGAATATCTGGCGGCCGCGGGGATCGGCGCGCTCGGCGCGGTGGACGACGACACGGTCTCGCTCTCCAACCTCCAGCGCCAGACGCTCTATGCGACCGGCGACGTAGACCGCCCCAAGGTCGAGGCCGCCCGCGCCCGCGTCGCCGCGCTCAACCCCGAAGTGGTGTTCACCGGCTTCCAGCAGCGCATCGACGCGCGCAATGCCGATGCGCTGATCGCCGAGTTCGCGCCCGACGTGATCCTCGACGGCTGCGACAATTTCGCCACCCGGCTGGCGGTCGCAGACGCCGCGCTGCGTCATTGTATCCCGCTCGTCTCCGCCGCCGTCTCCGAATTCGAGGGACAGCTGGGCGTGTTCCGCGGCTGGGAGCCGGACAAGCCCTGCTACCGCTGCTTCGTCGGCCATGATCCCGAGCGCCCGGGCATCAGCTGCGCCGAACAGGGCGTGCTGGGCGCGCTTACTGGGGTGATGGGCAGCCTCGCCGCGCTGGAAGTGGTCCGCGCCATCGTGCCGCTCGGCGAGGAGACCGCGGGTAAGCTGCTGCTGGTTGACGCGCTGGCCTTCCGCTTCCGCACGCTGACGCTGCCGAAGGACCCGGGCTGTCCCGCTTGTGGTGATCTGGAGAGGCCGGAGTGATCGGTCCGCTCCCCGAGGTGACGTTCTACGGATTGGCGACAGCCTATTTCGTCCTGTGCACGATCACCCCTCGCGGAGTGATCCTTTTGATGAGCTTCGGGCAATCGCGCATCAGCGATACCGGTGAGCGTGTGCTGCGCTGGCTGTCCGGCTTCTTTGCCCTGGCATCTTTCGCAAGTTTCCTTTGGGCGTTGCTCACCTAACGCCTTTCCCGACCGTAGAGGTCAGTGACTCGTCACTACCTGATGCGTGAAACTGGACTTCGCCGCGCCCTTGAGGCACCTGCCCTCCCCATGACGCGCGTCCTGGTAACCGGCTCGGCCGGCTTCATCGGCTTCCACACGGCCAGCAAGCTCCTCCAGCGCGGCGTCACCGTGCTCGGCGTGGACAATTTTAGCGCCTATTACGATCCGGCGCTCAAGGAAGCGCGCAACGACATCCTGTCGAACCACCCGAACTTCAACGTCGCCCGCGTCTCGATCGACGACATGGGCGCGTTCGGCGCGCAATGGGCCGAGTTCCAGCCCGATGTGGTGATCCACCTCGCCGCGCAGGCCGGCGTGCGCCACTCGATCGACAGCCCGGAATCCTATGTCACGGCGAACCTGATCGGCAGCTTCAACGTGCTGGAGCTGGCGCGTCAGCACAAGACCAGGCACCTGCTCGCCGCCTCGACCAGCTCGGTCTATGGCGCGAACACCGACATGCCGTTCACCGAGACGCAGCGCACCGCCACCCCCTTGAGCTTTTACGCCGCCACCAAGGGCGCGACCGAGCTGATGGGGCACAGCTACGCGCATCTGTTCAAGACGCCGATGACCTTCTTCCGCTTCTTCACGGTCTATGGACCGTGGGGCCGGCCGGACATGGCGCTGTTCAAGTTTACCAAGGGCATCCTCGCCGGCCAGCCGATCGACATCTACAACAACGGCAACATGGTCCGCGACTTCACCTATGTGGAGGATCTGGCCGAATCGATCGTCCGGCTGACCGAGGCCGTGCCGGGCGACACGCCGGTGGAGGGCGACAGCCTCTCGCCCGTCGCCCCCTTCCGCGTCGTCAACATCGGTGCGGGCCAGCAGACCCAGCTGATGGACTATATCGGCGAGATCGAGCGCGCGCTGGGCAAGGAAGCGATCAAGAACTTCATGCCGATGCAGCAGGGCGACGTGCCCGCGACCGAGGCGTCGCACGCGCTGCTCAAGACGCTGACCGGCTATGCCCCCACCACCCCGCCGAGCGCCGGCGTGCCGGCATTCGTGGATTGGTATCTGGAGCATTATCGAAACTGAAACCCCTGCGGAGGCATGAAGGGCGCGACAGAGCGTACTTCACGGGGTTTCTATGAGCATCGAATGGCCCGCCCATGGCTTGAAGCTGCAGGCGCGGATCGAAAGCGGCACCGCGATCATCGGCGTGATCGGCATGGGCTATGTCGGCCTGCCGCTCGCCGTTGCCTTTGGCGAGGCGGGCTGCCCGGTCCTCGCTTTCGACGTCGACCAGGCCAAGATCGACGCGCTCGAAGCCGGTGAGAGCTATATCAAGCATATCGACGGCGCCCGCATCGCGCCGCTCGTCGAAAACGAGAAGCTGCGCGCCACTGCCGACCTGAGCCGGCTGGACGAAGCCGATGTGGTGCTGATCTGCGTGCCGACGCCGCTCACCCGCCATCTCGAGCCCGACCTGAAATATGTCGAGCTGACCACCCAGGCGATCGCGAAGACGCTGCGCCGCGGCCAACTCGTCATCCTCGAATCGACGACCTATCCGGGCACCACCAGGGAGGTGATGCAGCCGATCCTCGAGGCCGAGGGCCTGGTCGCCGGCAAGGACTTCTTCCTCGCCTACTCGCCCGAGCGCGAGGACCCGGGCAACCCGACCTTCTCGACCACCAAGATCCCGAAGGTCGTCGGCGCCGACGACACGGTCTCGGCCGACCTGGCGCTGGGCGTCTATCGCCACATCGTGCCCCAGGCGATCCAGGTCTCGTCCGCCGCGACCGCCGAGGCGGTGAAGATCACCGAGAATGTGTTCCGCGCCGTCAACATCGCGCTGGTCAACGAGCTCAAGCTCATCTTCACCGCGATGGACATCGATGTGTGGGAAGTGATCGACGCGGCGAAATCGAAGCCGTTCGGCTTCATGCCCTTCTATCCGGGCCCGGGCCTGGGCGGGCACTGCATCCCGATCGACCCCTTCTACCTCACCTGGAAGGCGCGCGAGTATAACCAGCACACCAAGTTCATCGAGCTGGCCGGCCAGATCAACGCGGACATGCCGCAGCATGTCGTCCGGGTGATGGCGGACACGCTGGACGCGCGCTTCGGCCGCGGCCTGCGCGGCGCGCGCATCCTGGTGATGGGCGTCGCCTACAAGAAGAATGTCGAGGACATCCGCGAGAGCCCGTCGCTCCGCCTGATGGAGATGATCGAGGCACGCGGCGCCACCGCCGACTTCTTCGACCCGCATGTCGCCCAGATCGACAACACCCGCGAGCACCCGACGCTCAACTTCCGCAACGGCGTGGCGTGGGACGAGGCCGAGATCGCCAGGTACGACGCGGTGCTGATCGCCACCGACCATGACGCGGTGGACTATGCGGCGCTGGTCGATGCCGCGAAGCTGGTAATCGACACCCGCAATGCCTGTGGCAAGGCGGGTGTGGTTTCGGAGAAGGTCGTCCGCGCCTGAGCCCCCAAGCTCAGCCCGGGCAACGGCTCGTCATGAAATCGCGGATCGCCGGCGCGATATCCTCGCGCTCAAGCGCCACCGCGATGTTCGCCTGGATGAAGCCGGCCTTGTCGCCGCAATCATAGCGGGTGCCCGCGAAGGTGACGCCGTGGAAGCGCTGGTCGCCGATCATCTGGGCCATCGCATCGGTCAGCTGGATCTCGCCGCCGGCACCCTTGCCCTGCTTCTCCAGCACCCGCATCACTTCGGGCTGCAGGATGTAGCGGCCGATCACCGACAGGTTGGACGGCGCCGTGCCCGGGGCCGGCTTCTCGACCAGGCCCTTCACTTCAGTCAGCGCCCCGTCCTGCGCGCCCGGCGTGATGATGCCGTAGCGATGCGTCTGGTCGTCCGGCACGATCTCGGCGCAGATCAGGTTGCCGCCCACCTTGTTATAGGCATCGACCATCTGCTTGAGGCAGCCCGGCTTGCCGAGCATGAAATCATCGGCGAGCAGCACCGCGAAGGGCTCGTCGCCGACGATGTCGCGCGCGCACCACACGGCATGGCCCAGGCCCATCGGCTCCTGCTGGCGGACATAGGCGACCGCGCCGGGCTTGAGCCGGGTGGCGTCGAGGATCTCGAGCGACTTGCCGCGTGCCGACATGGTCGTCTCGAGCTCATAGGCGATATCGAAATGGTCCTCGATCGCGCTCTTGCCGCGGCCAGTAACGAAGATCATCTGCTCGATGCCGGCTTCCAGGGCCTCGTCGACCGCGTACTGGATCAACGGACGATCGACCACCGGCAGCATTTCCTTCGGCATCGCCTTGGTGGCGGGCAGGAAACGCGTACCGAGGCCGCCCACGGGAAACACGGCCTTGCGCAACGGCTTGATGGTCATTCGGGAAATGCCTTTTCAGATCAGTCGGGCGCCCATAGCGATGGCTATAGGCTTTCGCAATTATGTCCGCGACCGTAACCTGATGGTGACGGGATCGGCGATAGGAGAATGCGCATGACCGGTACCAGCAAGCGCGTTCTCCTGATCTTCGGCACGCGTCCCGAAGCGATCAAGCTCTTTCCCGTGGTCCGCGCGCTGGCGGCCGTGCCCGGGCTGGACGTGCGCACCTGCGTCACCGCCCAGCATCGCGGGCTGCTCGACCAGGTGCTGTCGATCGCGGGCCTGACGCCGGACATCGACCTCGACCTGATGGAACCGGGCCAGACGCTCGATCAGCTCACCGCGCGGCTGCTCACCGGCCTCGGCAAGGTGATGGACGACGAGAAGCCCGACCGGGTAATCGTGCAGGGCGATACCGCCACCGCGATGGTCGGCGCGCTGGCAGGCTATTACCGCAAGGTGCCGGTGAGCCATGTCGAGGCGGGCCTGCGCTCGGGCGACATCTACCAGCCCTGGCCCGAGGAAGTGAACCGCCGCATCGTCGCGCCGATCGCCGACCAGCATTTCGCTCCGACGGATACCGCGGCCGAGGCGCTGCGCCGCGAGAATATCGACCCCGCGACGATCCATGTCACCGGCAATACGGTGATCGACGCGCTGCTCGCCACGCGCGCCCGGATCGAAGCCGAGCCGGAGCTGGCCGCCGGGCTCGATCCGATCGCCGCGCGCTTCGCCGGCAAGCGGATCGTGCTGGTCACCACGCACCGCCGCGAGAATTTCGGCGGCGGCATGGAGGACATCGCCCGGGCGCTCGGCCGCATCGCCGACCGCGACGACACCGCAATCCTGTTCCCGATGCACCCCAATCCCAATGTCGTGGCGGCAATGGACAAGGTGCTGGGCGACCGGGCCAATGTCGCGCGCATCGAGCCGCTCGACTATCCCCACTTCATCCGCGCGCTCGAGCTCTGCGACGTGGTGCTCAGCGACTCGGGCGGCGTGCAGGAGGAAGCGCCCGCGCTCGGCAAGCCGGTGCTGGTGATGCGCGAGACCACCGAGCGCCCGGAAGGGGTCGTCGCGGGCACCGCGAAGCTGGTCGGCACCGACCCGGAGCGTATCGTTTCCGAAATCTCAACCCTCCTCGACGTACCATCCGCCTATTCGGCCATGGCCCGCGCCCACAATCCGTTCGGCGACGGCCATGCCTCTGAGCGGATTGCGGGGATCGTCGCACATGGTTTCGGATTCTGAGCTCAAGGTCTGTGTTCTCGGCCTGGGCTATATCGGGCTTCCCACGGCAGCGGTGATCGCGCGCACCGGCGCGAAGGTGCTGGGCGTCGACGTCCACCAGTCGGTGGTCGACACGGTGAATTCGGGCAAGGTCCATATCGAGGAGATCGACCTGGACGGCCTGGTCTCGGGCGTCGTCGCGCGCGGCAGCCTGCGCGCCTCGCTCCAGGTGGAGGAGGCCGACGTCTTCGTCATCGCCGTCCCCACCCCCTTCGGCGAGAACCATGCGCCCGATATCGGCTATGTGCTCAAGGCCGCGACCAATGTCGCGATCACGCTCAAGGCCGGCGACGTGGTGATCCTCGAATCGACCTCGCCGGTGGGCACCACCGAGAAGGTCGCCGCGCTGCTCGCCCAGCTCCGCCCCGACCTCAAGATCCCCGGCCACTGCACCGGCAGCGCCGATGTCGCCATCGCCTATTGCCCCGAGCGCGTGCTGCCCGGGCGCATCTTGGTCGAGCTGATCGACAATGACCGCGTCATCGGCGGCATTACGCCGCGCTGCGCCCGCAAGGCACTGCAATTCTATCGCCGCTTCGTGCGCGGCGCCTGCGTCACCACCACGGCCAAGGCTGCGGAGATGACCAAGCTCACCGAGAACGCCTTCCGCGACGTCAACATCGCCTTCGCCAACGAGCTGAGCCTCGTCGCCGAGAAGATGGGCGTCGATGTGTGGGAAGTGATCCGCCTCGCCAACCGCCATCCGCGCGTCAACATCCTGTCGCCCGGCCCGGGCGTGGGCGGCCACTGCATCGCGGTCGATCCCTGGTTCCTGGTCAGCGCCGCGCCCGAGCAGACCCCGCTGATCCGCACCGCCCGCGAAGTGAATGACGGCAAGACCGACTATGTCATCGGCCACGCCGCAGCGATGCTCGAATCCAACCCCCATGCCCAGGTTGCGTGCCTGGGCCTCGCGTTCAAGGCGAACATCGATGATTTCCGCGAGAGCCCCGCGCTCAAGGTCGCGGCGGCGCTGGCCGAGCAGTTTGGAGAGCGTATCCAGATCGTAGAGCCCTATGCCGACGCGCTGCCCAAGGCATTCGACGGCACCGGTGCCGGGCTAATCGACATCGACAGCGCGATCGAGAGCTGCGGCATCTTCGTGGTGCTGGTCGATCACGACGTGTTCAAGTCGGTCCCGCTCGACGAGCGCGCCGACAAGCTGGTCTACGACACGCGCGGCATCTGGCCCGACCAGCCGCGCGGCGTCCCTGGCGAGCCGCTCCGCCTGGCGAGCTGAAGCGCTAGTTCCGCACCAGGATCGACTGCCAGTCGCCATCCAGCGGCTTGTCGCGTTCGCCGAGGATCGGGGGCACGACCGGCCGGGCCGAAATGGTCTCGGCCTTGGCAATCTCGGCCTCGAACGTGGCGACCCGGTCCCGCCAGGCCGGATGCGAGCGGCTGCGCAATATGCCGCCGGCCTTGCTCGGGCCGAAGCGCTTCCAGAAGGCCGTCGTCGCGCGCAGCGGATAGCCGGCATTGGCCAGCAGGTAGACCGAAAGGAGATCCGCCTGGACCTCGGTCTGGCGGAAATACTTCACGTTCGCGCCAAAGCCGGAAAGCAGGCCGTAATCGACGCCGCGCGCAATCAACCGGTCACGGTGGCGCAGGATATTGTGCGCGAATTCATGCGCGACCACCACGGCGATCTGCTCGTCGGGATAGTCCTCGAGGAAGCCGGCTCCGACCTGCACCGCGGTGCCGGTGCTGGCCGCGTTGAAGTCATCGGTCATCTCGAATCGGCTGTTGCAGGTGCGGATCGGGCGAATCGTCACATGGACCGGGCGACCGGCTCTAAGTGCGTCCACTTCGATCGATGCATCGACGGGCAGTGCCGCGATTGCGAGGTGCGCGGCATCCAGCCGGTCCGCCTTGCCAGCCTTGCCAGGCAGTTTCGCGATCTCGACCGAACCGACCCGAACGAGCGAATCATCGGCGCGCAGTCCCGCCTGCTCCGCCGGGCTGCCGGGCAAGACCCCTTCGACCGCGACCGGCGTGGCGAAACCGAAATGCCGGGCAGCAGCCTCGCGCTGCGGCCCGCCATATTGATCGAGCACGTGAAGCTGCATGCCGGTGCCGGGCTCGGTCCGGTCGCACAGCCGCGCATTGGCCACGGCGAGCCGCCAGCCGATCGCCGCGATGCGCATGTCGGCAGCGCGCACCCCTTCGAACAGGGCGGCATCATCCGCGCGCGTCGACAGGGGCAGGAAAAGCAACGGCAGGACGATGGCCGGAAAGCCGCGGCGACAGGCATGAGCGAGGCGGCGGAACGCGGATGATACGGGCTTCATTCCAGCCATCCTACGCGCGGCCCGCCCCATCGACAAACCCCGGCACGCCCATTCGAGACTCCATCGCCCGATTCGCTCTGCACTACGGTGTTTTTGCACCGCAACTCGAACCGGGGCCGGTCTTCCGCAACATATCAGTCACAAAAAAACCCTCCTAACCATCACGAAACAAGGCCATTTCGACGAAGACACTTCATTAACCCCCTTGGCTATATTGGTGCAGCGCGTTAAGGACGGCTGCGTAACCACTTGGTGCGGGTCGCCTGGGTAACAGAAGTGATCCGGATCAACCGGGCCTGTGTTGCCAAAGGGTCACGTCGGGAACTTTCTCGCCGTTACCAAAGTTTGAGGTGTTGCGACGGGTTTGGTCCTATGGCATAGGACTGCCCGACGAGAGCACCAGAGCTCGAAAGAGGGAGAAAAAGAGTGTTCACTAAGCTTCTTACGGCGGCCGCTATCGCGTCGATGGCGACTGCTCCTGTTCTGGCCGCTCCGACGAGCGCTTCGAAGCTGTCGCTGTCGGGCGTTCGCGCCTCGACCTCGACCAGCAAGAAGAGCGAGCTGGCTCCGGCCGTTCTGATCGGCGTTCTCGCCACCGTCGCCATCATCGGCGGCGCCGTGGTTCTCGCCGACAGCGACGACACGCCCGACAGCCCGTAGGATTGTCGGTCGGTCAGCTGACCGAGTTTCAAGTGGCGATCCTTCGGGGTCGCCACTTTTTATTTGCCCGTCGCACGCGTGGCGAGTTGATCTCGCCGGGGCATGAGGGCGAACGGGTTATTTGAGTTTGCAAGTCGGTATGGCGTTCGGCTTATCCCTCTTCAAGCGCCCTGCCAAAGGGAACTCCGCCCTCCCCTCGGGAGAGCGATATTACGCGATCGGCGACATTCACGGCCGCCTGGATCTCCTCAACGAATTGCTCGCACGCATCGAGGAGGATGACCGCCAGCGCGCGCCAGCCGCCACGACGCTGGTCTTCATTGGAGACCTGATCGATCGGGGCCCCGATTCCGCCGGCGTGATCGACGCCCTTATGGCGCTCCGGGAGCGCTTGCCGAATTCCCGGTTCCTGCTCGGAAATCACGAAGAACTGTTTCTTGGCGCCCTTGAGGGCAGCATCGAGATTCTGAAATTCCACCTCCGCGTGGGCGGCAAGGCCACCGTGCTCAGCTACGGCATCTCCGAAGAGGAATACGCACCGGCGAGCCATACCGAGCTCCTCGAGCTCCTGAAGGCCAGGGTCCCCGAGGCCCATGTCCGCTTTCTCGAAAGCTTCGAGGACATGATCATCGCCGGCGACTATGTCTTCGTGCACGCCGGGGTAAATCCGAACCTTCCCCTGGAAAAGCAGCGGGTGAAGGATCTGCGCTGGATCCGGGACAGCTTCCTCGATCACAAGGGCGCCCTGGAGAAAACCGTCGTCCACGGGCACACCATCGTCCCGGAGGCGCAGTTCAAGTCCAACCGGATCGCGATAGACACCGGCGCCTATGACTCAGGCCGCCTGACCGCGCTCGGGCTCGAAGGCGAAGAGCGCTGGCTGCTGCAGACCTGATTGCCTCCCGGTTGCCCGCTCCGGCAGCGCGCGCGACCAAGCCGACTTGACTGGGCGTGCGCGCAAGAGCACGGGAATCTTCCGTTCATCTCCTCGAAAAGGTCGCCCCGGCGACCTCGCTGTGCAAAGTGGGGCATGTTCGCACTGGAGGGCAAATGACTGACGTTCCGGCCAATTTCCGTATCCAGACTTTGAAGGAAATCGTCCGTCACGGGTTGCGACTGGTCGGCCTGGGGCGCCGCCCCTCCCATCTTGGCTCCGGCAATATCCGCGAACGGTTCTCCGAGATCTACGCGTCGGGCGTCTGGCAGGTCGGCAATGACGATGCCCCAGGCTCCGGCGCCGGATCCAGCCTGCAGGCGACGCAGAATATCCGGACCGAACTCCCTCGGATTCTCGACACGCTTGGTGCCGAGACGCTGCTGGACATCGGTTGCGGCGATTTCACCTGGATGCGCGAAGTCAGCCTGTCGCAGCGCTATATCGGTGCCGACATCGTCCCCGCGGTGATCGAGAGCAACACGGCGAATTTCAGCTCGGACCGGCGCGAATTCCATTGCCTGGACGCAATCAGCGGAACCTTGCCCGACGCGGATGCGGTGCTGTGCCGCGAAATGCTGTTCCACCTGAGCTTCGCCGATGCCCGGCGCGCGCTGCAGAATATCCTGAGCAAGCCGCGCAAGTTCATTCTGCTGACGACGGATGGCTCCACCGGCTTCAACCGCGACGTCGATACCGGCGACTTCCGGCTTCTGAACCTTACCCGCCGCCCGTTCGGCTTTCCGACGCCGGCCCATGTCATTGATGACAGCTTCGTATCTCCAGGGCGCGCGATCGGCGTATGGCATGCCGAGGACATCGCCGCCGCCTTGCGCACGCACGCTTGATCTGAACGGCCGACGCCGACATCCAGACAAAATAGTCCAGTACAGAGTAGCCCAGTACGAGAGGGGCAGCGATGAATGTCGACAGAGGGCGCCTAGCGACCCGCTCCGTTTCCCAGACGCTGGGTCGAACACGGTACCAGGTTGCCCTGGCTTTCCTCATTGCCATCCTGGTGCCGGTGGTGCTCCGCCAATATTGGTTTGGCGCGGCGGTGACGTCGCCGAACCAGTTCAACACCGCGGCGGGCGGAACGCTGGCCCTCGTACTCGGCTATCTCGGCTATCGGCGGCTGCATGTGTTTCCCGGCATTACCGCCGGCGGATATATCGTGGCGAGCGTCTCCTTCACCTTCGCCATGCTGGCCACGATGCTCGTGGTCCTTCGCCTCGACTACAGCCGCGTCCAGTTCGCCATCAGCTATGTGCTGACATCGGTGATTTTCACGCTCATCCACCTGATCGTGCGGCGACGTCGCAGGGTTTGCTTCGGCGTGATCCCGGGCGGCAGGACAAACCGGCTCCCGCAGCTCGGCTCGGTAACCTGGCATCATATCGAGACGCCGGACGCCCCCACGCCGCCCCTGCACGGCGTTGTCGTCGATCTGAGCGCCGACCATAGCGCCGCGTGGGACAGCCGGATCACGTCCTTCGTGCTGCAGGGCGCTCCCGTCTATCATGTGAAGCAGGCGATCGAGCAGCTCACCGGCCGGGTCGAAGTCGATCATCTGTCCGAGAACACCCTGGGCTCGCTGAACCCGAACGACGTCTTCTTCAAGATCAAGGCGACGGTCGATATCCTCGCGGCGCTCTGCATGCTGATCGTGCTGTCTCCGGCGATGCTGCTGATTGCGGTGCTGATCCGGCTGGACTCTCCTGGCCCGGCCCTTTTCCGCCAGTGCAGGACGGGTTTTCGCGCCCGCCCGTTCACGATCTACAAGTTCCGCACGATGCGAATTGCGACTGCCGCTTCGAGCGATGAGGAGGCACGCCGACGGGCGATGACCCAGGCCAACGATCCCCGGATCACCCGGCTCGGCGCCTTTCTGCGCAAGAGCCGCCTGGATGAACTGCCGCAGCTGATCAACATCGTGCGTGGCGAGATGAGCCTGATCGGCCCGCGCCCGGAAGCGGCCGAGCTGACAAGCTGGTACGAGAAGGAAATCCCGTTCTACCACTATCGCCACATCATCAAGCCGGGCGTCACCGGCTGGGCGCAGATCAACCAGGGTCACGTCTCCGAGGTTGAGGCCATCAAGGAAAAGCTCAACCTCGACTTCTATTATGTGAAGAACTTTTCGCTCTGGCTGGACATCCTGATCATCCTCAGAACCGTCCACACCATGTTCACCGGCACTGGTGCGCGCTAGCCCTCGATAAGACTAAAGGCTTGAAGATGATCACTTTTCGACGTGTGGCCCGCGGCCTCAAGAATCTCTATCGCCGGGAAGTACTTCGCGATGGCCCCCTTCTGGAGGCAAAGCGCTGGTTCCGCGACAAGGGCGATACCACGCTTCGCCTGGACTATCCGCTCGATGAAGACAGCATCGTCGTGGATCTGGGCGGCTATATCGGCCAATGGGCGCTCGACATCCACGAACGCTATGGCTCGACCGTGCATGTCTTCGAACCGGTGCCCTCGCTCCACGCCACCTGCGTCGAGCGCTTCTCCGGAAAGCCGAAGCTGCACGCCCATCGCTATGGCCTGAGCGACAAGGACGGCACCTTCGCGATCACCGACGATGGCGACGCCTCCAGCTTCGTCAGCCTCGAGAAATCGGATTCGCACATCAATTGCGAACTCCGCTCGGCGCCCGCGGCGCTGGATGCGCTCGGGCTCGATCATATCGATCTGCTCAAGCTCAATATCGAGGGCGGCGAATTTGCCGTTCTGCCCGCGCTTATCGAGGCGGGCTGGCTGCCCCGGATCCGCTTCCTGCAGATCCAGTTCCATACCGTCGGCGACTATGATGCGATGCGCGACGCCATTCGCGCAAAGCTGGCGGAAACCCATGATGAGCAGTGGTGCTATCGCTTCGTCTGGGAAGGCTGGGAGCGAAAGCCGGGCTGAACCCGGCACTGGCTCTGTCCATAGCCGCTTGCGATATCCCCGATGGCGCCGCCTGCCCGGCTGCGCCATCGGCGTTTCAGGCTTGGCTATCCGCGCCCAGGCCTTCGCTGGCCAGCTGGAAATACCGGTCTGCGATGATACCCCAGCGATAGGTGTCGCGCAGCGCCGCCAGTGCCTGCGCATCGATCGACACAACCACTTCGCCGGCAAGCGCCTCCGCCAGCTGCCCGGCATCGGCAAAATAGCTGCCCGCGTTGCTGAGCGTGGCGCGATTGAAGGCACAATCGAAGCTGAGCAGCCTGTCCGTGTGAAACAGCGCCTCGACCAGCGACGGATTGGTCCCGCCCACGCTATGGCCGTGGATATAGCCGATCGCGCCGCGTCGGTAGCGCTCCAGCACCCGCTGATCATAGATGGGGTCGAGCAGCCGCAGGTGCGTGCTGGCGCCGAAGCGCTCCCGCAACCGGCGGCCATAGTCGCTTCCGTTCCAGTTTCCGATGAACACCAGGCCCGCCCCCGCCTTGTCGCAGGCCTCGAGGATCATTTCCGTATTGTTCTCGGGCTCGATACGCGCGACCGCGAGATAATATGCCCCTTGCGCCGCGTCGATCGGCGCGGCGTCGGCGGGCACCGGCGCCTCGGGCAGGATCGTGTGATCGCCGCCATAGGCAATCACCGTCGCCTTGCGCCGGTATCGCGCCTCGAAGATCTCCGCGAGCGCCGAATTGTCGGCAATGATCTTCTGGCTGAAGACGGCCGCGAAATATTCGAGCCCCTTCAGCAGCAGCTTCGAGGAGGCGGAGAACTTGTCGCGCCGCCACTCCATGCCGTCGACATTGGTGATGTAGCAGGTGGAAGGCGACAGGAGGCGCAGCAGCGGGAGGATCCAGCTGCCGGAATAGCCGAACAGGAACACGACCGGACTGCGTTCGACGAAGCGCGCGTGCAGCAGCGCGGCTGCATCGTACAACATGCTCATGGGGCCATTGGCCCGCAGCGGGATGAACACCCGCCTATGGCCGCAGAAATCCTCGGACAGGTCCTCGCTATAGACCTTGCGCTCGCAATAGACCGCGAATGTCATCCGGCCAGGCTCGATATGCCGACACAATTGCTCGGCCAGCGTCTCGAAGCCGCCATAGCGGCCGGGAACGCCCACCGTGCCAACCAGAGAAACGCGCCTCGATCGGCGCGTCCGTGCCCTATTCACGCTCTTCCCCCTGCAAAATCATGCGCAGCGCCTCGCGGAAACGGTCCATGGTGTAAAGCCCGCGCCGCACCTCGCAGGCGGCGCGCAGTTCGGCTTGTCTCGCCGGGTCTCCGGCGAGCGCCGTGATCCGCGCGGCGATCTCCGCCGGATCCCGGGATGCGATGTTGAACGCCAGCGCCGGGCCCAGCACTTCGTCGAGCACCTCGGCTCCCGCGCCTCCCACGGGCACCAGGAACGCGCATGATTCGACCGCTACCAGCGAGAAGGTCTCCACCCACAGTTCGGGATCGGTGGCCAGCAGGGTCAGGAAACCGTCGGCGAACAAAGTCGATGGCGCGGTTTCGCCGAAATGCACCGCCACGCCAAGCGCGCGGGCCTTCGCCAGCAGCCCGGCATCGTGCCGCTCGAGATCGGCCAGATAGGCAACGGGCCGCAGTCCCGTCCCGCCCAGCCGCGCCGCGACGTCGAGATAGAGGTCGAACCCCTTCATCGGCGCCGTCGTGCCGATATACAGGAACCGATCGCGCGCCGAAGCCGGCGGCACGTTCGGCACCGCCACGGGATTGGCAAGGATCGTCGCGTCGATGCCCAGCCCGGAGGCATGGACATGGGAAACGCACATCACCCGCACGCCCCGCCGCATCGCCAGCCGGAGCAGCGGCCGGAAGACGCCGGGAAAGGTCAGCTCATGCAGGTGCAGGAAGACCTGCCGCGGCCGGACCAGCGCCGCGAGCATCGCCGGCGGCAGCGCATAGATGGTGTTGCCCCAGATCCGCTCCCCGCGCAGCACGCGCAGCAGCAGCAGCGGCGCCAGGGCGAGTGACCATAGTGGGAAGAGCAGCTTGCGCACCCGTACCGAGCCGCAGACCAGGTCCGCGCGTACGCCCGGCAGATCCGAGACGAAGCCATGGCCGCCAAAGCCCAGCTGCACCCGGACCCTGGCGCCCAGCGCCTCGAACGCGGCAAACAGCTGCGTGGCCACGCGCTGCGAGCCCGCATAGGCATCGAACGGGTTGAGCAGGGTCACTGGCGGCATCGCGGCGCGCATGTCAGGACTCCGCCGCGGCGGTTCCGTAAGCGAACATCCGATGCTCGACGAACCAGACAATGCCCGCCAGCAGGGCGAAGACCAGGCCGGAGAACACGATCCTGACGGTCAGCGCCTGGGCATCGAGGGCAAGCAGCAGGTCGATCTCGCGCAGGCCGATCGCGGCCAGGGCCATCACCGCGAGTCGGGGGAGCGCAAGCACGCCGAGGTCCCGCAACGCTCCGCGCCCCGCCGCACGGAACATCAGCGCCGCCGCGATGGCGTGCGACACGCACAGGGCGAGCGGCAGCGCGACGAGGCCGAGCCGCGGGAAGAAGCCGACGACCATCGCCATCGATACCACCTGCCCGAGCGACCCGGCAAAGGCATAGGACTTCCCCTTCCCCGCCGCGAGCAGGCTCACCCCGCCCAGCAGGTACAGGATCACCGAGACCAGCGCGGGCGCGTACCAGCGCAGGAGCGGCGCGAGCGCCAGCGCGGAATTGCTCAGGCCGTGCTTCCCGAACAGAATCGTCACTGCGATGTCCGAAAAGCCGTAGAGGAACACCACCGCGGCGCCGCCAACCAGCAGGCACTGCCGCACCCATATGTCGGTCACGCCGCGAAACGCCGCCTCTCCGTCGCGCTGGAACGCATGGGAGAGCTGGGGCAGCGCGAGCGATGCCAGCGCGCTGGTGAACACCGCCTGCAGCGTCGAGCGCGCGAACAGCGCATAGCTGAGAACCGACAATCCGCCGACGCCGGCGAGCGCCGCATATTGACGCTCCAGCAGCCCGCTCGCCTGCCCCAGCAGATAGGGCACGAACAGCGGCAGCGCGACCAGCGTGGCCGCCCTGACATAGAAGCGCAGCTCGCTCCATTTCAGCTGCCGTAGCCGGGAAACCACTGTGCGAAGGAAATCGAACGAGACGGCGAGCGGCGCGAGGACGCCGAGATAATAGGAGACGAGGAGCAGCTCCACCGCCGGCAGTCGCGGAAAGAGCACGATGAAGGCAGTGCCGATCGCCCCCCCGAGCGTTCCGGCGATTTCCGGCCGATAGACCACGCCGACGCAATTCATATAGGCGGTGAGCACCGCGACCAGCTGGGAAAGCACCAGGCCCGGCAGCAGCAGCAATACGAACCTGGTCGCGTCCCCGGTCAGGCCGCCGGTGGACGCGAGCCCGAACATGTCGTCCGACAGGCTGAGCAGCGCGACCAGGCCGAGGCCGATCACCAGCGCGCCCACGACCACGCCGACGCTGACCGACGCTATGTACTTGTCGGCGGCCGCCTGCCCTTCGCCGTGCTGGAACTTAGCATAGGTGGCCCGAAAGGTCTCGACGAAGGGGCCGAACACCATCAGGCTGATCGCGTTCACCAGGCCCAGCGACCAGACCCAGGCGTCGTACATGGCACTTACGCCGAAAATCCGGGCGAACACGAAGATGGTGACCAGGCCGACGCCAAGCTTCAGCCCGCGTACCGTGATCAGGCCGACGAAATCCAGCTGGACCGCCATCTAGCGCCCCTTGGCATGATAGGTTGCGATCGCCGCCTCATAGGCCTCCAGGATCACCTTCTCGCGGCTGTCCCAGCGGAACACGGTGCATTCGCGGGCACAGGCCTCGGCCATCTCGCGGAGCTTCTCCGGGCGCTCCGCCAGCGCCTCCAGCGCCTCCGCCATGTTGCGCTCGATCGCATCGAGGCTCTCGACCGGCAGCTTGATCCCATAGCCGCCGCCGACGGTGTCGTGCATGCCGCAATGGTCCAGGGCCATCAGCGGGACGCAATTCTCCATCGCTTCCCAGATGGTGGTCGGATTGCCCTCGTTGAGCCCGGTCACGACGTGCAGATGCGCGCTGCGGAACAGCTCGGACACCGTCTCCCGCGGAATCTGGCCGTGCCAGGTGATCACGTCATCGATACCCGCCTGGATCGCGGCTTCCTGCATCGACGCCTTCATCGGGCCATCCCCGATGATGTCGAAATGATAGGCGTGGCGATCCTTCAGCTGACCGATCGCGCCGAGCAGGATCGGCAGCCCCTTGCGCGCCTCGATGCTGCCGATCCAGGCAACGCGGATCGGCTTTGCCGGGAACTTGCTGGTATCCAGCGTCAACGGCCCCACGATGCCGTTCTCGGGCATGTAGCGGCTGGATACGCCGTGTATCCGCTTGAAGATCGCCTGGTTCTCGCTCGTGGCGGTGAACAGGAAATCGGCGCGCTTGAGCGCCTTGCGCACCCGCCCGCTGAAGCGGAGCTGAAAACCGTTGACCATCGCCCGCAGCGAGAGCTTGGCCAGCCCGCTCGCCGGCATCGCGCGGCGCAGCTGCCAGGGGAAATTCGTGGCGCCGCCGATCGGGCCCCAGACATAGGGTTTGTCCAGCTTCCACAAATGCCCCGGCTCGCGATAGCCGATCGGCCCGAGATAATGGACCAGGTCGAAATCGCGCTCGGCGCAAAGGCGCCTGGCCACCCTGCCCGCCTCGCGATGCCACACCGCATAGGCCAGGTAGAAGCTGTAGAGGAGGAAACCCTTGCGGTTGAAGCGGTTCAGGATCGACGCCAGCCGCGGGGGCTGGACGAAGACATAGTCGACATCCTTGTCGAGCACGTCGCGGACCGCGGCCATATCGTCGTCATCGCCCATATGCGGCCCCGACGTGCCGTACAGCAGGGTGATGTCGCACCATTTCTTCATCGCCTGGATGTGATTCCAGGTCACCGAATATTCCGAGCCCCGCCGCGGCGAGATCATATAGGCCAGCAGCAGCACCCGCCGGCGCGGCGGTGGCGGATCATCCGAACTGGTTTCGGCCAGGCCGTGCATCAGAAGGCGAACTGATAGGGCGAAGCCCAGGCGGCGCCGCGCGCGATGCCGACGACCAGCCACGCCGTGAACATCACCAGCAGCGCGGCGGCGAAGCTCGCATCCCGAAGCGACCTGCGCGACAGGAGGTCCGCGGTCAGGAACGCCAGGCAGATCGCGCGCATGCCGTTGAAGTAGAACAGCGCGCGCGCGAACGGGATGAAGCCCCAGCTGGTGTTCACCGGCGTCAGGATCGCGGCGACCAGGAAGAGATAGTGATAGCGCGCATAGCCCTGATCGGCCCAGCGCGCCGCCGTCCTGCGGGAGAACAGGATCAGGATGATATCGACGATCATCCAGAAGAACGCCGCGATGCCGTAGGAATCATAGCCCCCGGTCAGCAGCAGGTCCGATCGGGAGGTCCGGCCATAGGAGGTATAGTCCAGCATCGGCGCGAGATAGGAGAACAGGAAGATCACCTGGTCCGAGAAGAGCTGGGTCATGAAATAGGCGAGCATCAGCCCGCCCAATTGCAGCGAGACCGGCGGCAGCGAGACGCGCCAGAGCATCAGGCCGATCGGGAAGAAGACGATGGCGCTGCGGTGAAACAGAAACGCCAGGAAGATCATCGCGCCGAAGAGAAACAGGTTGCGGCGATTGATCGCGTCAAGCGCGACCAGGATCGCGAAGAACGCCACGCCCTGCCGGATCGTGCTGTTGACCTCGAAGATCAGCAGCGTGGAGAAAATATAGAAGATCACGAGCGCGGCGAGATCGACCCGCTTGCGAAGCCAGGCCACCAGCAGAATGCACTGGACGCAGGTGGTGGCGGCAATGATCGCCTGTGGCGGGAACGAAAAGAGCTTCAGAAACTGGATTAGATAAAGGAACCCCGGCTCGAAATACACCGTCGACGGCGTGTCGTACATGGTGGTGTAGGTGTAATAATCGATATAGCCGAAGAAGTCTCCGCCCACCGCGTAGCGGAAACCGATCACCACCGTGACCAGCACGACGGTGATCACGGACGCGATATTGGCTCCCGATTGGGAGAAGTCTCCGCTCGCCGTCGAATACCATCGCGGCAACTGCCAGACGAGCGCCAGCGAGATGATAAGGCCAAAATAAACAATATATGCGAGCGTCATGTCTCAATCCCAGGCAGCGCTGCCGCGGTCACGCCAACTTGCCGCCCGCCCGCTTCAGCCGGGCGAGAATCCATTGAACGCTCATCAGTGGAAGGAACAGCACGGCCACGCCGAGGTGCTTCGCGGTGAAGCCGCTCGAACTCGCGGTCACCGCCTGCACGAATTCGGGAACCCGCTTCACGCCCCGCCGCTCCACTCCACTAGTCCTGCGCCAATAATATCGCACGCCGCTGACCGCAAATCCGATCTGTCGCTCGATGGCCTGGCGGCCGGCCCGTCCGACGTCCGCCCGCATCGCCACCCCGCGCAGCTTCAGGACGATATGGATCATGTCCCGGACATGCTTCACCGGATTGCTCGCCGCCATGATCGAGCCGGGGCGCATCCGATAGAGATAGGCCGGCCGCTCGATCCTCAGCAGTTTCCTGGCGCAGAGCATCGCCTGAGGTGTGAACAGCGCATCCTCGTGATAGATGCCGGGTTCGAACCAAAGGTCATGCTCGGCCAGCAAGCCCCGCCGGAAGACATAGAATTGCACGGGCATCGGCGGATTGCCGCTCATCAGGAAATCGGTGCCCGGGATCGCCTGCTCGCAATTCTCGCTGAACACCCCGCGCACCAGCGTGCCGCCGATCGTCTCGAAATTCAGCGCGAGCATGTCCACGCCGACCGCCGCGCGATCGAGGATCTGGCCGGTCGCGCCGGGCAGCACCTCGTCATCGCTATCGACGAACCAGATATAATCGCCCCGGGCGGCGCGTATGCCGGTATTCCGCGCTTCGCTGAGCCCCTTGTTCTCCTGGGTTATGATCGTGACGTTCGGCAGCATCCCACAGATCGCTTGCGCGATGCGGATGCTGTCATCGGGGCTCCCGTCATCGACCAGGATCAGTTCGCACCGATCGGCGAACTCCGGCTCGCGGATGATGCTCTCCACGCATGCGGCGATGAATTCCTCGACGCGGTAGACCGGGACCACGAACGACAGCCCCGGCGTACGCTGCGGTGTTGGGCTGTGTCCTTCCGGCATGGTCACCAGCCCCGTAGGCGATATGCGGCCCGCGTCGCGAGCGTCCGCATGCGTCGGTGCATCCTCGAGCCCAGTTCCCGCCAATTGAAATCGGCAAAGGCCTGGGGCGGCGCAAGCCGCACCGTGCGCGGGGGCGCGTCCTGGACGCGGCCCAGTTCCGCCAGGATCAGGGCCGTGAGATCATGCTCCTCGATCAGGCGCCGGCGTGCCTCGATCAGCGCCGGCAGACGCGCCTGGTAGATCTCCTCGGCATGGTCGAGCACGTTCGCCACCACGGCCTCCGCCGCGGCCGGATCGTCCAGGTCGAGCCGGATCACCGCGCCCGGGAAGAATTTCTCGATATCGGGGGCGCCGGCATAGATGGGCACCGCATAACCCAGGATCGGATCGGCGATCTTCTCCGTCCAGAGCCCCGGCACGCCGCTGTTCTCGAAGCAGAGATGAAAGCGGTAGGGCAGCAGCGCTTCGTCCTTGTACTCGACGAACCGGTGCGGGCGGCCGAAGAAGTCGATGCGCTCGCCGAAGCGCTGCCGGAACCGCTCGATCAGGCGCAACCGCTTGAAATGGTTGGGCAGGTAGGAAAGGTTGGAGGTCACGACCGAGATGTCGCGCGTCTTCTCGGGTATCGGCAGCGCCCGGAGCGTCGCGTGGTCGTAGCGATAGCTCTGCTCGCTGCCATTGTAGCCGAAATGCCAGTTATTGAAGTGCTGGATGCGCACCGCATCGGGGTGGCGCCCCGGCTTGGCCGAATAGACGCGATCGAACTGCGCGAGGAAACCCGGCGGATAGATGCCGATCTCCGGCGGCTCGCCCGAAACGAAGACAAGCCCGCCTTCGCGCACCGTCAGCGCTGCCGGGACCGACATGCCTTCGAATACGATCGCGAGGTCCCAATCGCCGCCGTCTCCGTTCTCGACGAGCTCGACCTTCTCGGAAAATTGCGCGCCGATATGCTGGGTGTACAGCGGATAGGCGTGCCGGGTTAGCAGGTTCACGCGCGCGCGCATGTCAGGCCTTCCCCCCGGCCAGGGTGCCACGCAGCAATGCCTGGGTCTCGGCAAGCCTCGGATCATCGAAGCTGGCGTCGGTGTCGCCGAGTACCGAGGCCCAGAACAGCAAGGTGCTGTTGTTCCCGTCGATCGCGCCGAAGCGGCAGAAGGTCCGCAACACGTCCTCGCTCTTCATGCCCGCCGTCGTCACGACATGGGCTTCGCGCTCGGCCAGCAGCGGCGCGAGTTCGGGCGACGAGAGCAGCGCTTCATCGTTGGTAAGCAGGGCGGCTCCTCTCGGGATCGCTGCCATGCGCGACTGGACATGCGCGATGGCAGCGGCGCGGTCGGCGAAAAAGTCGCCGAGGCGCAGATGCACGCCGAACGGATAGAGCTTTTCGCCCGGAATGGCGAGGTCCCGGCGCAGGTCGCCCAGGGCGCTCGCGACCGCCTGGGGCGAGAAGCGGGCATAGTCCCGGCTCCACTGGAAATAGCCGTCGAGCAGCGTGACGCCCGGAAGCGCGATCCATTCCCGCTTCGCGCCGAGCCGTGCGGTGATCTTGGGCAGCCGGGCAGCCGAGAGCGCGCGCATCCAGCCGGCGGGCGCCTCGTACGGGAGTTCGTCGCTCTGCGTGAAGCGGTGCGGGTAGTTCAGGTCGTGGATCTGGTACAGCCGCTCGCCCCGCTCCGCCGCGAACAGGCGGGCGAAGAGCAGCTGGAACAGTTGATTGCCCAGGCCACCATGGGTTCGAACGACAACCGGCATCAGATCTCGAGCGAGGCGAGCGCCTCAATGGCATCGGGTATCGGATAATGGTGGTTGCCCACGAACACGCCGTGCGCATCCACATGGTCCGCGGCGGTCAGCCGGCCGTGCACTTCGTGATCCATGTACTTCACCACCTCCTTGGCAGCGAAATTCCCGGCCACGATCGGGCGGCATTCGAATCCCTTCGCATGCAACGCCCCCAGCAACCGGCTGCGCGTGAGATTCCGGCCCGGCCGCACGACGAGGCTGAAGCCGAACCAGCTGCTCTTTCCGGTCTCCCGCTGTATCATCAGGTCCGGATGCTGAGACAGGGCAGCCTGCAGAAGCGCACCATTTTCCCGCCGCGCGGCGATTAGCCCCGGCAGCTTCTCCACCTGGCAGATGCCCAGGGCACCAGACATCTCCAACGGGCGAAGATTGTAGCCCGGAAGGATGAAGCGGAAGGCTTCCTCGAAATAGTCATCCGACTTGTCGGAGCAGATATGGTTCACGCGCGGCAGATTGCGCGTCCAGCCATGCGCGCGAAGCGAGAGGAGGATGTGGTACAGCTCCTCGTCGTCCGTCGAGACCATGCCGCCTTCCATCGTCGAGATGTGATGGCTGAAGAAGCAGCTATAGGTCCCCATCAGGCCGAAAGTGCCTGCCTGCTTGCCGTCGAATTCGGCGCCGAGGGATTCACAATTGTCTTCGAGCAGGATCAGGCCATGCGCGTCACAGATCTTCTGGAGGCGCGCAAAATCGTTCGGATTGCCGAGAAGATTGACCGCGAGGATCGCGCGCGTCGACGGGCCGATCGCAGCCTCAACCGCATCGAGATCGAGATTCAGCGTCTCGAGATCGATGTCCACGAACTTCATCTTCAGCCCGTACTGGTGGAGCGGGTAGTAGGTCGTGCTCCAGGAAACCGCCGGAACGATCACCTCGTCGCCACGCTTGAGCCGGCGCTTCTCGTCCGACGTGTAGAACAGCGCCGCGATCATCAGGAGATTGGCCGAGGAACCCGAATTGACCATCACGGAGTAGCTCGCCCCGAGATAGTCCGCGAAGGCGCGCTCGAACGCCTGCACCTTCGGACCCATGGTGAAGTGTCCGGAAGCGATCACGTCCTGCAACGCCTGGTATTCAGCTTCGTCCCAGGTGGAATTCGCCAGCGGGAAAACAAAGCTCATACTGCGCTCCTCAGAAAGAACTCATAAGTCAGACCCACTGCCTGCTTGAGGTCATGGCGGGGCTTCCACCCCATTGCGTCGAGACGCGACACGTCGACGACTTTCCGCGCCATCCCGACCGGACGGTCCAGGTCGTGGTGGAAGCCGCCGGAATATCCGAGGACATCCGCCACGGTCTGATAATATTCGTTGATGCTGTAGTCGAAGCCCAGGCCGATGTTCATCAGGTCGGGCATCGCATCGAAATTCTGCAGGCAGTGCACCACGGCATCCGCGAAGTCGGTCGCGAACAGGAATTCCCGCCGCGCCGTGCCGTCGCCCCAGATCTCCACCGATTCCGCGCCCGTCTGGATCGCGCCGTGCACCTTCTGGATGATCGCCGGCAGCAGATGGGAGCTGGCCGGCTTGAAATTGTCATGCCGTCCGAAGAGGTTGCACGGGATGACCGACTTCAGCGAGGTCGCCTCGCTGGCTGCGTCGAGATAGGCCGCGAGCTTGAGCACCGCGATCTTGGCCAGCGCATAGCCTTCGTTCGTCGGCTCCAGCGGACCGGTCAGAAGGTCCTCCTCGCGCAGCAGCGTCGTGCGGTCGCGCGGGTAGATGCAGGAGCTGGCGAGGTTCAGCACGACCGAGGCGCCCGCCTCCACCGCCGCCGTGATCACGTTGCGACCGAGATCGAGATTCTCGATCAGAAAGCCGGCGGGGTCCCGCATGTTCGCCTGGATGCCGCCCACCTTGCCGGCAGCATGGATCACCGTGGCCGGCCGATGCAGCTGCATATAGGCGCGCACCGCGGCTGCGTCCCGCAGGTCCAGCTCGGCACGCCCCGGCATGAGCAACCGCGCCCCGCTCAGGGCCGGATGCTCGCGCAGATTCTGCCCGACCATCCCCGTGCCACCGGTTACAAGGATGGGCTCCAGCAGTCCCGATGCGGCCATGCCTTCAATACCCGGAATGGGCGATGAGCGCAGCGCGACGCGCCGCCTTGAGATCCGCCTCGACCATTTCCGCGCAGAGATCGCGGGTCGAAATCTCGGGCAGCCAGCCGAGGTCGTCCTTCGCTAGGGCCGGATCACCGAGCAGGGTCTCGACTTCGGCCGGACGGAAATATTTCGGATCGACGCGCACGATCACGTCGCCCGGCTTCACTGCCGGCGCATTGTCGCCGCTGACCGCCTCGACGATGCCGCGCTCCTCAACGCCCTCGCCCTCGAAGCGCAGCGTGATCCCGAGGCCTTCGGCGCTCCAGGTCAGGAACTCGCGGACGCTGAACTGCACGCCGGTCGCGATCACATAATCCTTGGGGGTTTCCTGCTGCAGCATGAGCCACTGCATCCGCACATAATCGCGCGCATGCCCCCAGTCGCGCTTCGCATCGAGATTGCCGAGATACAGGCAATTCTCGAGCCCCTGCGCGATGTTGCAAAGGCCGCGGGTGATCTTGCGGGTGACGAAGGTCTCGCCGCGGCGCGGGCTCTCATGATTGAACAGGATGCCGTTGCAGGCGTACATCCCATAGGCCTCACGATAATTCACCGTGATCCAATAGGCGTAGAGCTTCGCCACCGCATAGGGGCTGCGCGGATAGAAGGGCGTCTTCTCGGTCTGCGGCACCGTCTGCACCAGGCCATAGAGCTCGCTGCTCGATGCCTGATAGAAGCGCGTGCGCTCCTGGAGCCCGAGCAGGCGGATCGCCTCGAGCACGCGGAGGGCGCCCACGCCGGTGACGTCGGCGGTATATTCGGGCAGCTCGAACGAAACCGCGACGTGGCTCTGCGCGCCGAGATTATAGACCTCGTCCGGCTGGATCTGCTGCATCAGCCGAATGAGGTTCGTGGAGTCCGCCAGATCGCCATAGTGGAGATGCAGGTTCACATCCTGGGCGTGCGGGTCCTGGAAGATATGGTCGATGCGCCCGGTGTTGAACGAGCTGGACCGGCGCTTGATGCCGTGGACGACATAGCCCTTCTGCAGCAGAAACTCGGCAAGATAGGATCCGTCCTGCCCCGTGATTCCGGTGATCAGCGCAACCTTTTGACCAGAACTCATAGATCTTACCGAGCCCGAAGGCTCTCTCCGCTAGAAACGTTTGGGAAACCGCCGTCCGAAAAAGCCGCGGGAAATCAGGAGCAGCCTAACGAGGAGCGACGCGCGTCAGATCGATCTTCACCACGTCGAAAGTCACCCCTTGCCGGTCTTCGCCCCCGCTCACATCAAGCTCCAGAAACTGGTGCGGGCACCCTTCGTCGATAAGGATCGAATCGTCAATCTCCTCGGATTGCGCTCCGTTGACCGGACGGCCCTGCCACACGATCCGGCTGCCTTCGCCGATTCCGCAGCGTAAAATCCAATTGGCCTTTGCCCGCGCGGGCAAGGCGATGTTGTCGTACTTGGCCTGGAAGCGATACCGCCCCGGCGCGAGGAACAGCAGCTTGCTCGCGGCCGTGCCGCCATGCCCGGGATTGGCATAGGCACTGAATCCGGTCTGGCCATTGGCGGCACTGGAGAATTCCGCGCCGGCATCGGGATCGCTGACCAAACGCCATCCCAGCGCGCCGAACTTCCTGCTTGCGTCGCGCTCGCCGATCGCGGCGCTGCGCAGAACGGTTAGATCGGCATAAGGCAGCGAGCGATAGAAGCGCTCGAGCTCGTCGAAAGCCGCTGCACCGGCCAATTTGTCGACCAGCTGGATCTCGATGATGCGATAGACGGAATCACGCGGAAGCGGCCCGTCCTCGAGGATCATCGCCGACAGCACGCGAGGATCCTGGTCCGGCGCAGCGACGCGCGTGATCAGGAACGGCACGAGCCACGGAGCACCGGCCTTCACATAAGGCTTCATCGCCTTGCGGATTTCCGGATCCGACAAGGCATTGCCAAGCGCGGGCAGCAACAGGTCGCGCGCGCCCTCGCTGGAACGCAGCGCAAGATCATATTGCACGAGGACCTGGGGCAGCTGGTTGTGCGCGGCGTGATATTCGATCAGCCAGAGCTGGGCGAGACGCGTACGCTGGCCCACGCGCTGCGCGAGATTGATCAGGCGGGCGGCGCCGGCCTGATCCCCGCGAAGATCCCTGGCGACACCCAGCGCGGCGATCGCGCTGGGATTGATCGCCTGCGCCCGGATCGAGCGGAGCGCCAGGTCGCTCACCCGCCCCGCCGAGGCAGGATTCGGCGTCGTCAGTACGCGCTGCGCCATCCCGGCGAGCGCGCCACTGTCATGTGGTGCGAAACGCAGTGCCGCGGCCGGATCGCTCCCGCGATAGACAGAGCCCATCGCGGCGGCGAAGCTCGCATAGCCGATTCCGGCTGCCAGGATCCCAAGTGCAATGCCCCGGCCCATTCTGGCCCTGTCGGAAAAGGCATCACGAAGGGATCCCCGACGGCTCATCGCGCGTCGCCGCCCTCATCGTTTCCGTAGCCATAGCCATAGCCGTAGCCATAGCCATAGCCCGCCTGACGGCGCTTGAGCTTGGTCAGCACCACGCCGAAGATGTGCGCGTGGACATCCTGGAGACGGCTGAGCGACGACTTCACGCCGCGCACCGCCACGCCCTCGGCCTCGACCACGAACACGCTGCCCTCAACCGAGCGCGACAGCAGCGGCGCGTCGGCCAGACCGAGGATCGGCGGGGAGTCGACGACGACATGATCGAACTCTTCGAGCAACTGACGGACCAGAAGGCCCATGCGGTCGCTGCTCAGCAGCTCGGCGGCGCTCGGCGGGATCGGGCCCGACGACATGATCGACACGCCACGCAGCGGCGTCTCGACGACGAACGAACGCCAATCATTCTCGCCGGCCAGGAAGTTGCTCAAACCGCGCTCGTTCTTGACCCCGAACAGGCCATGGACGGACGGACGGCGCATGTCGGCATCGACGAGGATGACCTTCTTCGAGGTGCGCCCCAGCACGGTAGCGAGCGCGAACGCGGTTGTGCTCTTGCCTTCCGCAGGCCGGGTACTGGTGACCATGAGCGATCGCGGCACACCGTGATCGGTCGAGAAGGACAGGTTGGAGCGAATACTGAGATAGGCTTCGGAAAGCTCGGACTTCGCATCGGCCAGCGCCTTCGACGCGTCCTCTCCCTCCACGTCGGGCACGCTGCCCAGCAAGGGAACCTGCAGGACCCGGTTGACCTGGCTCGGCTCGCGCAATCCCTCGTCGATCTGATCGAGTGCGATCGTCGCAATGCCCGCAAAGGCAAGGCCGCCCAGCATCGCCAAAGCGAGATTGAGGAACAGGCGGGGCGAGGAAGGCTTCGCCGGCACCTTCGCGGTATCGACGATCGCGATGTTGCTCGGGGTCACCCCGGCGACGCCGATCTCCTTGTAGCGCTGCAGCAGCGCATCATAGAGCTGGCGATTGGTGTCGGCCTCGCGCTGGTAGATATTGTACTGGATGCTGTCGCGCTGCTCGACATCGAGCCGCTTCTTCAGCACCGAGACCTGTTCGCGCAGTTCCGCCTCGCGGCGCGTTGCCTCGCGGAACGCATTGCTGTCGAGGCCGGTTACGCGACGCTCCTCACGGGCAATGCTCGCATCCAGAACCCCGAGCTGCTCGTGCAGCGCCCGCGCCGCCGGATATTGCGGCTCGAACTGCACCAGCATGCGGGCATATTCCGACGCGACTTCCGCGCGGCGCTGCCGCAGCTGCGACAGGGCGGGGTTGGCGAGCGCAAGCGGATTGCTGTCCGCGGAGCCGCCGCTCTTCATCCGGCTCTCCGCCGCGATGCGATCGGCAATCGCCTTGCTCAGGGCATCGTTCAGCGCTTCGAGATCGACCGCCGTCAGCGTCCGCTCGGCCTGGGTCTTGCCATCGGCGCCCTGCGTCCGGTGGAGCGTCACGATGTCGCGCTCCGACGCATAGGAAACCAGGTCCCGCTCGGACTTTTCGAGCTTGCCGCGAAGATCGTTCAGCTGGCGCTCGAGGAAGGAACGCGCGTCGGCAGTCGACGAGAAGCGACGGTCGGCGCTGGCTTCGATGAACTGCTGCGTCCAGGCATTGGCGATTTCCGCGGAAAGCGCAGGCGACCCGCTGGTGTAGCTGACGTCGACAAGCGCGGAGCCGCGAACCGGCGCGATGCCGATATGCGCGAGCACCAGGTTGGTCGCGGCCTTCTCGCGCTCATCGGCGATCGACGACGCCGCGCCGGCAGGCTTGCCGGCGGCAAAGGCGGCGGGATCGATCCCGTGCGCTGCAAAGAACGCATCGTTGCTCGCCAGCCGCAGCCTGCGCACGACGCGCTCGCCCAGCGTGCGCGCCTCGAGCAGCGCATACTGGGTCTGGTAGAATTCCAGGTCGCGGCCCGCATCGGCCGGCTCAAGACCCTCGACCTTCGTGATATTCTTCTGATCGCGGCTGATCTCCACGCGCGCACGCGCGGTGTATTGCGGCGTCATCATCATCGTGGCGACAAAGCCGAGGACAACCGAAACGACCAGGATCGACGCGATCACCCACTTCCAGCGGTTGATGATCTGCCAATACTGAAGCAGCAGCGGCGGCGCGAGCGAGGATACCCGCTTCACCTCACCCTGGCCCCCAGCAACCTGCGCGTGCCCTTCAGTATCTGTCTGCGACATGTGGGAAAATATCCGAGTGTCAGTTTGATTAGTTTTGAAGGGCCACGACCAGCGGAGTCGTCACCAGCGGAATGATCGAGATGAAGTCGCGGAAGAGGCGGCGCGCGTAGGATTCCCCGACGACCACGACGTCGTTTGCGTAGACCTCAGGGTCCGCATAGGCGCCCTGACGAATGGCCTTCAGGTTATACAGCGCGGCATATTTCTGCCCCTGCACCGTCCGGAACACGACAACATAGTCGAGCTTCGCATATTCGGTGGCGCCCTTGGCAGTCGCGACCGCGCGCATCAGCGTCATGCGGCCCACCACGGGATACAGGCCCGGCTCGCGAACCTGGCCGTCCACGGTGACGACCTGGCTCACAGTCTCCTTGAGATTCACCGTGACCTGCGGATCCCGGATATGCGCGGCGCGAAGGCGATCGCGGAGAATGTCCTGGATTTCGGCCGGCGTGCGGCCGGCAGCCTCCACCACCCCCGCCAGCGGGAACGAAATTCGCCCGCTCGCATCGGTCTGGACTTCCTTCTTGCTCAGTTCCTCGACGCCGAAGACGTCGATCTCCAGCTTGTCGAACGGGCCGACAAGATAGGGACGGTCTTCGCCGACGATATCCACGCGCGAAGGCGGCGGCAGCTCATTGCCGACCACCACCTGCGTACCGGCATCACCACCAAGTGCACGACTACCGGCACAGGCCGAGAGCGCGGAAACGGCGACCAGCAGCGCGACCCCGCGAAAAGCACCAAAACTCAGCAAGATTATTTCCCTCCTACCTCATCGTCGATGAGGCCCTTGCCGTCCTTTACAGCGCGTCTCTCGCCGGAAACCCACAAAACCGCAACAACGAAAAGGCAAGAAATCGACGGGACACGAAGCGGATAGTCCCCGAGACTCGCAAGCGCAACAAAAACCACGAGAAATGCGCCCAGGCGGCCAAATAGATCACCCTCGGCGCGCACCGGAGCACGGAAGCGGCTCCATATCCTGCGCCCCAGCAAAACCACCGCCAGCAAGAGCAGAATTACGCCCGGCACGCCTGCAGTCAGCCAGATCTCCAGGAAATCATTATGCGCGTGGTTGGTGTAGGTCAGCGACAGCAGGTTTCTAGGTTCATCGACCTGATATACCTCGACGAACGAGCCGACGCCGGACCCGAACGGGAAGTATTTCCATGCCATTTCGGCAATGGGCCCCCACATCTGGAAACGGCGATCATTGCCCTGCCCCGCCGCCAGCAGGCGGCTCAGCGCCTCGGCCTTCGAGCTCAGCGCCGCGATCGCGACCATCGCCGATACGACGGCGGCCGCGGCCCAATAGCGCCAGTCGCGCCACAGCGCCTTGGAACGCCCGCCGCGGCGCGTGCTGGGCAGCCGATATATCATGGCGATGCTCAGCAGCCCGCAGATCCCGATCAGCAGGCCCGCGCGCGATCCGGTGATCAGCAACAGCGGCACGAGGACCAACCCGGCTCCAGCGGCCAGCAGCGAACGCCCGATGCTCCGCTCTCCCTTGTCCCCGCGCAGCATCGCGTAGGTGGCAAGCATCGGAAACAGCAGCGCAAGCAGCAACGCCTGGTGATTGCGATTGGCGAACATGCCGACCGCGGCGCCGTCATTGGTGACGCGGTAGAGATACAGCGACCCGTGCGGGGGGCCGAGTATCTGGAGGATACCCAGCACGCCGCTCAGCAGGCCCAGCGCCACGAACAGCGGCAGCAGCGCGTGCAACTCGCGCTGCCGAAGCTGCACGCCCATCAGAAATATCGCGAAGGGCACCAGCAGGCTGTACAGGGCGTTCCAGCTATCGTCCGGCGCCAGGCTCAGCGGCCGCCACACGCCCTGCAGGCCGGCAGCTGCATCGACCTGAACCGCGAGCTGCCGCCCCGGCAGGTTCTGCCAGAGCGCGGGCGGCAACGGGATGAGGTGCAGGATGCAAAGCCCGGCAACTGCCGCGGCGATGCCAAACGCGAACCGATTGGCCCGAACTTCTTCCATGCGCAGGGAGAACAGGGCGAAGCAACACATCAGCGCCGCAGCAGGCCGCAGGATCAACAGGGATTCAACATCGTCCCGCGAGCCGCCGCCGATGAAGAAAACAAGCACCAGAAATGCCGCTATCACCCAGAACTTCGCCCGGAACTGACGAATATATTGCATCATCGCGCATTTTCTTTCTGACGCCGGCATCGCCTGCCGAGAAGGATGGCGGCACGGCGTTAGATGCGGCCATTACGAGCGTCAACCGCACCCCGGCGCCGCCCCGGCCCGGCTCCACCCCGCACGGGGAAGACGTCGGCGCGGAATCGTGGCAGGGCCACCCGCAAACGCCACAAGGAAAGCCTGCCCGAATGCCGATCGATGCCCCTCACGCCTCGCGGCGCATGCTGCTGGCCGCACTCGCAGGCTCGGCCGCGCATCCCGTGGCAGCCCGGGCGCTGCCCAGGAATGGCGGGCCCGACATAATCGGCGCACCGCAGGACGCACCGCAGCCCCGGCCGATCCAGGGCTTCGTCTCGGTGCTTGATTTCGGCGCCACCGGCACCGGCACCTCGGACGATACCAGCGCCTTCCAGAAGGCCATCGACTTCGTTTCCGAGCACGGCTTTGCCCTGCACGCTCCCGCCGGACGCTACCGGCTGACCAAGACCCTGGAAATCAAGGAAAACATCACGATTTCAGGCGACGGATCGGACAACACGCTGCTGCACCTGGACAGTGACGGCCCGATCCCGGCGATCCGCATATCCTGCCGCGACAATTCCAGCATCATCGGATTGCGGATCCAGGGCCTGAAACTGATCTGCGGCACCCCCGGCTCCGCCAGCGACGGCATCGAGATCATTACGACGAAGGTCAATTCGAGCGTCAATCAATCCGTCTTCGAAGATCTGTTCATCATCAACCCGCGCATCGGCATCCGCATTGGCGGCGTGGTCTACCGATCGATCTGGCAGAACATCACCATCTCCGGCCGCGTATCCAGATATGGCATATATTGCGAAGACGCGTTCATCGACGTCACCTACAATACATTCTGGAATATCGAGGTCACCGGCGTAACCGACAAGGCATATGCCTATTACATTCATTCGAACTTCTCGAATTTCATCAACCTGACCTGCGATGGCTGCTGTTATTTCTCCTCACCCGGAGGATCCATCATCAACCTCGCGGTCGAGACGATGGCCGCCGACCATCCGCCGAGCGACAGCGTCGTGACCCTGAATCAGGTCCAGACGGCAAGCAACTTCAACCTGCTCAGCATCCGCCCCACCCAATGCCTGTATGCAGTCAAGGTGATTGGTCGCGCCGTCACGATCGCGGGACTGCGCTTCGGCGGCGCCCAGCCCTCCCGCCCGATCTTCTTCGATCACGGGTCCTCGGGCGTCGTGAACGGCATCTACATGGATCCGCCATTCGAGAAGCTGGACAGCTATACGCCCGCCGCGGTGCTCAACAACTGGGCGCTGCTCGGCTGCGATGGGGTATCTTCCCGAACGCTCACCTACGCCGAAGACGATTGGACACCCAAGTTCATCGGCTGGGCCAAGCCCCCGAAGCTTCGTTCGGCAACCTATGAGCGGATCGGTCGCCGCGTGTTCGTCACGCTCGAAGCCGAGGGCGGGGTGAGCTCGGCCACTGCGCGCATCGAGGGCATGCCATTCGCCTGCGCCACCGGGGCGGCGGCCACGGTGAGCCTGAATGCCGATGGCGCGCCGCTCGCCGCGCGCGCCAGCCTTGCGCCGGGAAGCAACCGCATCGGCGGCATGGGCCAGCACGATCTCTCGCAGAAGGTCTGGCAGATGTCGGCATCCTATCGCAGCGCCTAGCCCGACGGCAGGACACTCAGGCCAGCAGGCGCCTCACCATCGGAGCGAGCGAGGCTCGCCATTCCGGCGCGACATAGCCGAACAGCTGGGCAAAGCGCCGACTGTCGAGCCGGGAATTGGAGGGCCGCCGTGCCGGCGTTGGATAGTCGGTGGCGGGGATGCCGCGCACCTCGGCGTCCTTGCCGCCATGCGCGATGCTCATCGCCAGGATCTCGCGCGCGAACTCCGCCCAGTTGGTCTCGCCACCGCCGGCAAGATGATAGATCGCATCGGCGCCGTGCTGCGGGTCCACCGCCCAGCGGTCCGCGATGCGGAACAGCGCATCGGCAATGTCGAAGGCCGAGGTGGGGCATCCCCACTGGTCGTTCACGATCGTGAGCTCGTCGCGCTGCGCGGCGAGGGCCAGGATGGTCTTCACGAAGTTCCGGCCGAAAGGACTATAGACCCAGGCGGTGCGCAGGATCGCGTAGCGGGCGCCCGATGCGGCAACGGCCTGCTCGCCGGCCAGCTTGGTCTCGCCATAGACGTTGATCGGCGAGACCGGATCGGTCTCCAGATAGGGGCGGCCGAGCGTGCCGTCGAAGACATAGTCCGTCGACAGGTGCACGATCCCGACGCCGATTTCCGCGGCAGCCCGGGCCAGCACGCCGGGCGCGGTTCCGTTCACCGCCATGGCAAGCGCCGGCTCGGACTCTGCCTTGTCCACCGAGGTATAGGCGGCAACATTGAAGATCAGGTCCGGCCGCTCGGCTTCGATCACCCGGTGTATCGTGTCGAAATCGGCGAGATCGAGCTCAGGCCGCTGCGCGAAGATGACGTCATGCTGCGACGGCGCCCGCTCGGCCAGGCTTCTGGCGACCTGTCCGTCCCTGCCGGTAACCAGGATCCTCATGCGCCTCCCAGCCGTTCGCCGGCATAGGTTCCCGACCGGATCGGCTCCCACCACCAGCGATTTTCGAGATACCAGTCGATCGTGCGATCGAGACCCGTCTCGAAACTCTCCTGCGGCGTCCAGCCCAGCTCCCGGGCGATCTTCGAAGCATCGATCGCATATCGCCGGTCATGGCCCGGGCGATCGGTCACGAACCGGATGAGCCCCCGGCGCGCGCCGCCTTCGGCCAGCGGGACGCGACGATCCAGCGCGTCGCAGATCGCCTCGACCACCGAGAGGTTGGCCCGTTCCTGATTGCCGCCGATATTGTAGCTCTCGCCGACACGCCCCTGGGTGAGCACAAGCTCGAGCGCCCGCGCGTGGTCCTCGACGAACAGCCAGTCGCGCACATTCTCGCCCTTGCCGTAGACGGGCAATGGCTTGCCCTCGAGCGCATTGAGAATGGTCAGCGGGATCAACTTCTCTGGGAAGTGATAGGGCCCGTAATTGTTCGAGCAGTTGGACAGCACCACCGGCAGCCCATAGGTCTCGTGCCAGGCACGGACGAAATGGTCCGAAGCCGCCTTGGAGGCCGAATAGGGCGAGGAAGGCGCGTAGGACGTCTCCTCGGTGAAGATGCCGCTGTCGAACGGCAGGTCCCCGAACACCTCGTCGGTGGAAACATGGTGGAAGCGGAATCCCGCCCTGGCGTCGCCTTCCAGCCCGCGCCAATATTCCAGAGCGGCGGAAAGCAGCCGGAACGTCCCGACGACATTGGTCTCCACGAACGCCCCGGGGCCATCGATCGAGCGATCGACATGGCTCTCCGCCGCAAGATGCATGATCCCGTCGACCCGCTCCTCGCGCAACAAGCCGAGCAGCAGGGGAACATCGGCGATATCGCCCTGGACGAAACGATGGTTCGCGGCGTTCTCGATGGCCTTCAGCGAGGCCGGATTGCCCGCATAGGTGAGCTTGTCGAGGTTGATGACGCGAAGGCCCTTGCGGACCAGATGGCGCACCACCGCCGAACCGATGAAGCCTGCGCCTCCCGTGACGAGAATGGTCTTCATGCGCGCGCTCCCTCGTAGACGAATGGAGAGTCAAAGGCACTCAGCGGCAATGCCACGCGATCCTTGTCCGACAGCGTCGGCGCGACACCGAGATCGGGCCATTCGATGCCGAGCGCCGGGTCGTTCCAGAGAATGGCCCCCTCATTCTCCCGCGAGTAAGGCGCGCTCACCTTGTACATCACTTCGGCATCCTCGGTGAGCGTCATGAAGCAATGCGCGAAGCCGATGGGAACCAGCAACTGGTTCCACTTCTCCGCCGAAAGCTCGCAGCCGACCCATTTGCCGTAGGTCGGCGAGCCCTTCCGTATATCGACGGCAACGTCGTAGATGCGGCCGCGCAGCACCCGGACAAGCTTGTCCTGGGCAACCGGCGGAAGCTGGAAATGCAGGCCCCGCACCGTCCCCAGGTCGGTCGAAAGGCTGTGATTGTCCTGGACCCAGCTGATGTCGATCCCCTCGGCCTCGAACGCCGAACGCTTGTAGACTTCAGAGAAGAAGCCGCGATGATCGCCATGTTTCGGGGGAATGATCTCGATGACGTCGGGAATGGCCAGCCGATTGAAAACCGTCATATCGTACTCGCCACCCGTCGCTTGAGATAATCGGCATAGCCGGTCTTGCCCAGCATCGCGGCCCGCGCGAGCACCTGCTCCCCGCTCACCCAGCCCAGTTCGAGCGCGATTTCCTCGGGACATGCGATCTTGATGCCGGTGCGGTGCTCGATCGTGCGGACGAACGCGCTGGCTTCCTGCAGGCTGTCATGCGTGCCGGTATCGAGCCAGGCATAGCCGCGGCCCAGCCGGGTGATGTGAAGGTCGCCGCGCTCCATATAAGTGCGGTTGACGTCCGTGATCTCCAGCTCGCCGCGCGCCGACGGCCGCAGCGACCGCGCGATATCCACCACGTCCTGGTCGTAGAAATAGAGGCCGGTCACCGCCCAGTTCGACTTGGGAGCGGCGGGCTTCTCCTCGATGCTGGTCGCCCGCCCATCCGGATCGAACGCGACCACGCCGTAGCGCTCGGGATCATCGACATGATAGGCGAAGACGTTCGCGCCCCCACGCGCCGCCTCTTCCGCCGCGACCCGGCATTTCTCGCCCATCTTGTCGCCATGATAGATGTTGTCGCCCAGGATGAGCGCGCTCGGCTTGCCGTCGATGAAATCGGCACCGATCACGAACGCCTCGGCCAGGCCATTGGGCTCGGGCTGCACGGCATAGTGGAGATTGATCCCGAACGCCGAGCCGTCCCCGAGCAGCGTCTCGAACAGCGGAAGGTCACGCGGCGTGGAGATAATCAGGATATCGCGAATGCCGGCAAGCATAAGCACCGACAAGGGATAGTAGATCATCGGCTTGTCGAACACAGGCAGGAGCTGCTTCGAAATCGCAAGCGTCGCCGGGTAGAGCCGGGTGCCGCTGCCGCCGGCCAGAATAATACCCTTCATTGGCGCGTCATCCCCTAAGGCCCACGCCCGGCGCCTAATCAAGCACCGCATGGCACGCAACCGTTTTGGACCGCGGCCGAACGCTCCGTGCGAGAAATGGGGCGGAAAGCAAAAACACCGGCGGAGCGATCCGCCGGCGTTTCGCTGTTCACTGTGTCGGGAGCTTACTGACCCTCGGGACCACCCGGCTGCGGGCCGCCGGGGCCGGCCGGACCGCCGGGAGCGCCGCCGCCCTGGCCCTGCTGCTGCATCATCTGCTGCATCATCATCTGCTGCAGGACTGCGGCCGGGACGATTTCCTTCACCTCGAGGTCGAACTGCAGGAGCTTGCCGAACAGCGGATGCTGCGGGCCGGCCTTCTCATAGGCGATGTTCGCCGGAATCCAGATGCGCAGCTTCGAGCCCTTGCTCATCATCTTGAGCGCTTCGTCGAAGCCGGGGATCGCGCCACCGACCTGGAGGCGGATATCGCCGGCCGGCTGGAAGACGGTGCCGTCACGCATCGTGCCGACGGTCCACACCGAAACGCCGTCGCCTTCCTGCGCCTTGGCGCCGGAGCCTTCCTTGAGCACCTGATACTGCAGGCCCGAAGCCGTGGTCTGCACGCCGGTCTGCCCCTTGTTCCAGGCGAGGAACTGCGCGTCGCTGCCCTTGGCAGCGACAGGCGCGCGGGTACCGGTCCAGGCCAGCGCCACCGCAACGGCGATCGCCAGCACCACACCGGCCCAGAGCCAGGTCTTGTAGCTGCGCTTGACGGGCTGGAGCGGAACGGCGGTCACGGACATGCGATAGGCTCCAGGCGCGGGTATTCAGACTACCCGTTAGTCAAGAAAGTCACGACGGCCACGCGCGAGGTCCGCGCATGGCCGATTCGCGAAATCAACGGGCGCTGTCGCGCTCCATGCGCTTGCGCTCGAGCTTGCGGGCGCGGCGAACCGCGGCGGCACGCTCGCGAGCACGCTTCTCGCTGGGCTTCTCGTAGTGGCGACGGAGCTTCATCTCGCGATACACGCCCTCACGCTGCAGCTTCTTCTTGAGTGCGCGCAGTGCCTGGTCGACGTTGTTGTCGCGAACGATGATCTGCATAAACCCGTCAGTGCTCCGGTCTAATCAATAGAAAAGGGTTCGCCGGAACACGAGAGTTGCGGCGTAAGGGCGGCCACCTAACAGCGTGAATCCAATTTTACAAGGGCGAACCGGCCCCGCCTCCCCTGTGATGCGGCGAGCCGCACCTCAGGCAGCCGGCTTGCCGGTGCAAAGCCCCAGCCGCTTGCCATAGACGCGCATGCGAATCGCCGCATAGTCGGGCTGCCCCCTGGCGCCGCTCTTCTGGTCGACGGTCACGTCATAGGCGTCCTTGCCCATGGTGCCGGCATAGAGGAGAGTGGTCTTCGCGCCGCTCGCCTGGGTGCACTGGATCTCGACGTCGAGCTTCCCGCCCTTCTGGATGAAGCGCGGGAAGGTGCAGGTGCCGGCGACCTTCTCCAGATTCTCGATGTCGAGCGGCTTGAGGTCGCTCGCCGTCTGGCACTTCACCGCATGGCGCTCCTGCTTGCGCACCGCGGCGAGCTGGTCGGCCTTGTCCGCCCCGTCGGTGAAGTCGGCCGAGATCACCTGCATCCCCGAGTCCCAGGTGCCCGGCTGCATCAGCATCTTCGAATGCGCCGCCTTGGACAGCGCAGCGACTTCCTTCATCGAGCCATTGTGCACTTCGAACTCGCCCGTGGCGGCCGCCTGGCGCTCCGCGGCGGACTGGCAACCGGCAAGCGCAAGGGCGCCGACGAGCAGGATGGCACGCATCTTCAGGAAATCCCTCTCCAAATTCGTGGCGCCACTCAGCCGATATCGCAGCCAAAGACAAGCGCGATTCCTGGCGCCATAGTGGCGCGATGACAGCAGCCGACGCCACCACCCCGCCCCGCCACCGCCTGCGCTCGATCCTGGGCGGATCGGCCGGCAATCTGGTCGAATGGTATGACTGGTATGCCTATGCGGTGCTCGCCAGCTATCTGGCCCCGCACTATTTCCCCAAGGGCGCCGGCCAGGACATCAGCGCCTGGATCGTCTTCGCGATCGGCTTCTTCATGCGCCCGATCGGCGGCTGGCTGATGGGCATCTATGGCGACCGGCGCGGGCGCAAGGCGGGACTGACCCTGTCGGTCACGCTGATGTGCGCCGGCTCGATCATCATCGCGGCAACGCCCAGCTATGGCGAGATCGGCGTGGCGGCCACCGTCGCGCTGGTTACCGCGCGGCTGCTCCAGGGGCTCAGCCTGGGCGGCGAATATGGCGCCAGCGCCACCTATCTTTCGGAAATGGCAGGCAGGAAGCACCGCGGCTTCTTCTCCAGCTTCCAGTACGTCACGCTGATCTCGGGCCAGCTCGTCGCACTGCTCGTGCTGCTGGTGCTCCAGGCCGTGATGAGCGAGGCGGACCTGAAGTCCTGGGGCTGGCGCATCCCGTTCGCCGTGGGCGGCGTGCTGGCGCTCGGCGTATTCTGGCTGCGGCGCCGGCTCGCCGAGACCGAGAGCTTCGCCAAGCGCGAAACGGCCAAGAAATCGAGCGCACTGGCACTGGTCCGCGAGCATCCGCGCGAGGCGGCCGTGGTGATGCTGCTCACCGCCGGCGGCACCCTCGCCTTCTACGCCTATACAATCTACCCGATCGCCTTCCTCAAGAAGACCGCCGGCTTCTCCGATTCAGCGGCGACCCAGGTGAACGCGGCCGCCCTGTTCGTGTTCATGGCGATCCAGCCGCTCGCCGGCGCCCTGTCCGACCGGATCGGGCGCAAGCCGCTGATGATCGCATTCGGCGTGCTCGGCACCCTGCTCAGCTATCCGATCTTCGTCGCGATGGAAGGCGCACGCGACGCGCTCACCGCCTTCCTGCTGATGACCGGGGCGCTGGTGATCGTCACCGGCTACACTTCGATCAACGCCGTGGTGAAGGCCGAGCTCTTCCCCGCCCATATCCGCACCCTGGGCGTCGCCCTGCCCTATGCGCTGGCCAACGCCCTGTTCGGCGGCACCGCGCCCACCGTGGCGCTTTGGTTCAAGCAGGAAGGGTGGGAGCGCGGCTTCTACTGGTATGTCACCGCGATGATCGCCATCTCGCTGGTCACCTATCTGCGCATGCGGGACACTGCGAAACACTCGCAGATCCTCGAGGATTGATGAGCTATTGCTAATCATTAGCGTATCGAACTCGTCGAATTGCTGGCCGGCATCACAGCAAGCGCTTCGTCATGTTGAACTCGTTTCAGCATCCAATGCGCCTCCAGCGATATCGCCCGTGGAGAGTTGGACCCTGAAACAAGTTCAGGGTGACGGCGTGAAGGGCTCGCGGTCCCGACACGCCCGGCCTCCCCGCGAAAGACAAAAGCAGAAATCCCCTTACGGCTTTCCCCGTCCCGCTCCGTCATTATGTTTCCGTGCGTTGCAGCCGTGCAATACCGGCGTTAGGCTCGGCACTTAAACCGATGGGATGCCACTAGCAGCTTTAGCCCCCGCCTTGGACATTGAGACCCGCCTGCTGATCGTCGATGACGATCCCGGAATCCGCGAGCTTACCGCGGCCTTCCTGTCGCAGCATGGCTATGTCGTCGACACCGCATCGGGCGCCACCGAGATGCGCACCCTCACCGCGCGCAACGATTACGACCTGATCGTACTCGACGTGATGATGCCGGGCGAGGACGGCCTTTCGATACTCCGCTCGATGGATCGTGAGACCGGCCCCGCGGTGATCCTCCACTCGGTGATCGGCGAGGATATCGACCGGATCGTCGGGCTGGAAATGGGCGCGGACGATTATGTGCCCAAGCCCGCCAATCCGCGTGAGCTGCTGGCCCGCATCCGCTCGGTGCTGCGCCGCAGCCAGGGCGACCGCAGCGCCGCGCCGGCCGCGATCACCACCCGCGCCTTCATGCGCTTCGCCGGCTGGCGGCTCGATCCCGTGGCACGCCAGCTCTGGGATCCGGACGACGTCATCATCAACCTTAGCGACGGCGAGTTCCGCCTGCTGCTCGCGCTGGTCGAGCGCCCACGCCGGGTGCTGACCCGCGACATGCTGCTCGATCTCTCGCGTGGCCCCAATGCCGAGCATTTCGATCGTGCGATCGACGTGCAGATGAGCCGCCTGCGCAAGAAGCTGGCCCGGCCGGGCTCCGAGGACCTGATCCGCACGATCCGCAACGAAGGCTATATGTTCGTCACCGAAGTGACGACCAAGTAACCCCGTGACGCGGCGCTCGATCACCGTTCCGATCGTATTGCTCGTCATCGCCGCGGCGCTGATCGCGACGACGACGCAGTTCACGATCATGTTCAACGGCCCGCCGCCCGGGCCGGGGCCGCTGCCGCTTGCCCGCGTCGCCGAGGCGCTGCGTACCGGCACGGTCGCCCCCACCGCCCAGGCGCGGATGGCGATCACCCGCACCAGCGAGGACAAGTTCGGCCGCGAGGACGAGCGCCCCTCGCCGGCGCGCGACGCGGCGATCGCCCGGCTGATCGGCGTGCCCGCCGAGCGTGTCCACGGCCTCTACCAGTTCCCCGCGCGCGACCCCGAGCAGGACATGCATGGCAGCTTCACCGTCGCGCTGGAGGACGGCAACGGCTGGATCGTTGCCTCGAGCCTGTTCCGGCCTGCCTTCACCCGCTGGCACCTCGCCAGGCTGCTCGGCATGCTCGGTGTGCTGCTGGTGCTGTCGCTGCTCGCCTGGGGCGTGGCGCGGCGCATTTCCCGCCCAATCCGCGATCTGGCCGGCGCCGCGACACGGGTAAGGCTGGGCGCGCGCCAGCCGATCCCGCACAACGGACCGCGCGAAGTCCATGAACTCGCCCGCGCGCTCGATTCGATGCAGGAGCGCATCCTGGTCGAGGCGGAGAACCGCAGTGCGATGCTGGGCGCGATCGCGCATGACCTGGGCACCCCCCTCTCCCGCATCGCCTTCTGGGTCGAGCAGCTGCCCGACGATGCCCGGCTGCGCGCCGAGGCGGACATCGAAGAGATGCGCGCGATGCTCAAGGCCGCGCTCAGCTTCACCCGCGACGGCCGCGACGGCGCCCCCCACGAGAAGCTCGACCTGGGCAGCCTGGTCGAGAGCCTGGTGGATGACCTCGCCACCGCCGGCAAGCCGGTGAGCGTGGAGCCTGGCCCACGCGCGGTGGTGCGGGGCGATCCCGCGGCGCTGCGCCGCCTGTTCGCCAATCTGATCGAGAATGCGGTGCGTTACGGTGAGCGCGCGCGTCTCGGCTGGAGCCTGGCCGAAGGCAAGGTGGACGTGGTGATCGAGGATGACGGGCGCGGCTTCGATCTCAGCCGGGCCGAGGCGCTGTTCGCGCCCTTCGTGCGCGGGGAGAGCTCGCGCAATCGCGAGACCGGCGGCACCGGCCTCGGCCTCGCGATCGTCCGCACGATCGCCGAAGCGCATGGCGGCGAAGTCACGCTGGAGAATCGCGCCGCCGGCGGCGGACGGGTGCGGGTGCGCCTGCCGGCCTGACTGCAACATGCTGCAACAATCGGCGACGCGGGGAAATCCCCGCGTGTGTCCGGCATGTGACTGAAGCCTCTGACCAAGGAGGCAGAATGGAACATCATGACGAGCACGACCTGGGCCTCGCCCACGACCTGAAGGCAATGACGCAGCTCGCCAGCCGGCGCCGGGCGCTGGGCTGGTTCGCCGGCGCCAGCGGCGCGGCGATGCTCGCGGCATGCGACGGCGGATCGAGCGGTACTGCCAGCAGCACGAGCAGCTCGGGCACCACCACCACCGCAACACCCACCCCCACAGCGTCGGCCACCGCCACGCCGACCCCGACCGCGACCTCCACCAGCAGCACCTGCGTCGTCGACCCCACCGAGACCAACGGCCCCTATCCCGCCGACGGCACCAACACCTCGAGCGGCGCGACATCGAACGTGCTCACCGCCAGCAACGTGGTGCGCAGCGACATTCGCTCCTCGTTCGTCGGCAGCTCGACCACGACGGCGGCGGGCGTGCAGGTCACGCTCACCCTCACCCTGGTCAATGTGAACGCCGCCTGCGCCCCGCTGGCCGGCTATGCCATTTATATCTGGCACTGCGACCGCGACGGGAAATACTCGCTCTACGACCTCCCGGCCGAGAGCTACCTCCGCGGCGTCGGCGTGACCGACAGCAACGGCCAGGTGACCTTCACCACCATCTTCCCGGGCTGCTATTCGGGCCGCTGGCCGCACATCCATTTCGAGGTGTTCTCGAGCCTGGCCAACGCCACCGGCGGACGCTACGCCACGCTGATTTCGCAGCTCGCCATGCCGAGCGCCGCGTGCAGCACGGTCTACAACAACGCCACCGGCTATTCGACGAGCATCCGCAACTTCGCGAGCGTCAGCATCAACAGCGACAATGTGTTCGGCGACAATACCAGCGCCCAGATCGCCCAGCAGACCCCGGTGATGAGCGGCAGCGTCGCGGCGGGCTATACCGCCACCGCCGTGATCGGCATCGCACGCTGAACTCGGCCAGGCATCCCCAGTCGCCCTGAACCTGTTTCAGGGTGACAAAGGGGGCCTTCGACAGCCCCCTTCAAGCCGCTTTAGAGTATCATCCCGCCGCCGCCGCGGATCGCGAGCACGCGGCCGATCGAATCGAACAGCGCGTCCATCGCCACCGGCTTGAACAGCACGTCGTCGGCGCCCACCGCGAGGCAGCGCTCGCGCAGGTCCACCGCCGTATCCGCAGTGACCACGATGATCGGCAGCTCGCCCTTCTCGTCGCCGCGCGCGCGGATGCGCTCGATCGTCTCGAACCCGTCCATCCCCGGCATGCGCAGGTCGACCAGGATCACGTCGAAGCTCTCGGCATCGAGCATCGCCAGGCCTTCCTCGGCCCAGCTGGCCTCGGCCATGGTGGCCCCCGCAACGTCGAGCATGTCCTTCACGACCCGACGGTTCATCGGATCGTCCTCAATGAAGAGGATGTTCATGCCCGCCCGCCCGTGGCGACCGGTTTCCTCGAGATACGCGCGACCATTTCTGTCATGTCAGGTGTGCTATCGCCCTAAGCCGCCCGAGATACAAGCGGGTCCCCATCCCTCTTGTCGGAATTTTCTTCCGTCGGCGGAATGATAGCATCAATCAGGCTCGCGCCGGTAATGGGTTTTTCCAGTATTTTGCCGTCACTTGCCGCAATCAGCTCAGCCACGGTCTCCGCATCGGGCTTGAGCCAGAGAATGGTGTGGGAAACGCTTCCATCCGCCGCCCGCAGCGCGGTGAGCGCCTGGACGGGACCGTCGGCCTCGGCCTTGAGCGTGGCTTCGTCGGCGAGCAGGTGACCGACCCCGCCCTCCTCAAGCATCGGCAGCGCCTCGCCGACATTCGCCGCGAAGCGCAGCCGGGCGACGCGCGGCTCGAGCAGGGTGCGCAGCATCGAGCGGGCGATGGGGTTGCGATCGAGCACCACCAGGTCGATCCCGGTGCTGCTTTCGGCCGTCGCGGCAGTCTCCGGCGCCTCGGCGGGAACCAGCGGCAGATCGACGACAAAGCGCGATCCCTTGCCGTCCTCGCTCTCCACCATGATGTCGCCGCCCAGCGCGCGCGCCAGGTTGCGGCAGATGGCCAGGCCCAGCCCGGTGCCGCCGAAGCGGCGCGTGGTGCTGGTATCGACCTGGCGGAAGCTCTCGAAGATCTCCTCGAATTTCTCGCGCGGGATGCCGATGCCGCTGTCCTCGATCGCCAGCTTGAGGCGGCGGGCATCGCCCTCCCCCTCGGCCACGGCACGCAGCGTCACGCCGCCCTTCTCGGTGAACTTGATCGCGTTGGAGAGCAGGTTGAACACCACCTGGCGCAGGCGGGTGGCGTCGCTGACGATCCAGTGCGGCGCATGGCTGAGCTCGAGCTTGAAATTCAGCCCCTTGGCGCGCGCCTGCTCCTCCCAGAGCTTGGTGACGTCCCGGAGCGTGGCGCACAGGTCCATCGGCGACGCCTCGACGCTGAGGTTGCCCGTCTCCATCTTGGCCACGTCGAGAATGTCGTCGACCAGCGTGCGCATCGTCACGCCGGCGCTGTGGACGATGCCGATCCGGTCGCGCGTCTGCGCTTCCAGCTTCGGGTCGGACAGCATCACCTGGGTCATGCCCAGGATGCCGTTCAGCGGCGTGCGGATTTCGTGGCTGGTCGTTGCCAGGAACTCGGTCTTGGCCTTGAGCGCCTTCTCCAGCGCGACATTGGTCTCGCCGAGCACGATGTTGGCGGCGCGCACCTTGTTGCGGCTCCGACGAATGGTGACGAGGCCCCAGCCCAGCGCGCCCATGACGATTACCGTCGCGCCGCCGATCAGCAGGAACATCGTCAGCTGGGTACGCGCGCGGTTCTCGGCCTCGCGGTTCTGCAGCGTCAGGATGTCGTTCTGCTGCTTGGCGTACTGGAACTGTGCCGCCATCAGCGCCGCGCTGGTCGTCGTCGCCACCTTTGAGGCTTCGTCGCCCAGCCGCTTCGCCGCCTCGAGATGGATCAGCGCCTCGCGGGTATCCCCGGCTCGGCTGAAGACCTGATAGGCGTACATATGGTCACCGCGGAACTCGACCGTCGTCTTCGCGATGTCGAAGCCCGCAAAGGCCTCGCGGATCAGACGCACCGCCCGTTCGGTGTTGCCCCGCTCCAGCTCGAGCGCCGCCGCGGTCGACAGGAGGTGCCGGCGCAGGAAATCGGCATCGACGCCCTTCAGCAGCTCGAACCCGCGCGAGATCAGCCGGCCGGCGACATCGAAGCGCTTCAGCTCGATCTGGCTGCGCGCATAGTTGCTGAGGATACGCGCCTCGAGCACGGGCTGGTCCATCTCGCGCGCGATGCGCAGCGCATCCTCATATTCCCGCCCCGCCTCGACGTTGCGGTCCATCGTGAGCAGCACGTTGCCACGATTGTTGTGCAGCGACAGCGAGAGCACCGGATCGCCGTCATACAGGTCGGCGGCCTGGCGGTAATATTGCTCGGCCCGGCCATTGTCGTTGGCCGAGCTGTAGAGCGATGCGATGTTCTGCAGCGCGATCGCCTGGCTACGCAGCTCCTTGACGTCGCCGAAGATGCGGAACGCGTTCTGGTAGCTGTCGAGCGCGCGCACCGCCTGGTCGCGCGCCATGAAGAAGGTACCCTGCGACATCAGCAGGTCGCCGCGCAGCTTGATCGGCTCCGGGATCGTCTCGATCAGCTTCAGCCCTTCGACGATCAGCGGCTGTGCCTGGGCGGGCTCGTCATTGCGCAAGCGCGCTTCGGCGGCGAGCCAGCGCGCGGTTGCCTGGGCGAGCATGGACTGGCGCGCATCGGGCAGCTGCCGGGCAAGCTTGTCGATCGCGTCGGCGTGGCGCAACGCCTCGGCCTGATCGCTCATCATGCTGCCCTTGGCCGCCTGGATCTCGGCCTGGATCGCAGGGGTGAATTCATTCGCCGGCTTGGCCGGTGCCTGGGCGAGCGCGGGGACAGCCGTCAGCAGCGCGAGGAACGTCAGGAAAGCGTGAAGGCGCACGCGCATCAGGCGCGCTTCCAGAAGCTCTCGGGCCGGACGAACGACTGAAGCTGGCCGTTCGCAGTGTCGAGATGGCCGTCGTCCGCAAGGAACTTGCGGAACGCATCGAGCCCGAGCGGGCGGGAAATCAGGAAGCCCTGCACCATGTCGCAGCCCATCACGCTGAGCAGCGCCAGCGCCGACGGTGTCTCCACGCCCTCGGCGGTGACTTCCATCTCCAGCGCATGGGCCAGGTCGATCGTCGAGCGGACGATCAGCGGATCGCGATTGCTGCTGGTCAGCTGCATCACGAACATCTTGTCGATCTTGAGCTCGCGCGCCGGCAGCTTCTTGAGATAGGCGAGCGAGGACAGGCCCGCGCCATAATCGTCGATGGCAAGCGTCACGCCGCTGTCGGCGAAGAACTGCAGGTGGCGGATCGCGCTTTCCGGATCGCGGATCACCGCGGTTTCGGTGATCTCGAAGCCGAGCTTGGCGTCGGTGCTCGCCAGCATCTCGCAGACTTCGTTCACGAAGGCGGGGTCGGCCAGGAGCTGGCCGGAGATATTGACGAAGAGCAGCAGGTCGAAGCCGTCTTCGCGCAGCTTGCGCTGGTCCTCGATCACCTGGCGCAGCGTCCACAGCGTCAGCTTGGAGATTTCGCCTGCCTGCTCGGCGACGGAGATGAAGTCGCCCGGCAGGATCAGCCCGCGCGTCGGATGCTGCCAGCGGACCAGCGCCTCGGCGCTGGCGATCTCCTGGCGGCGGACATGCACCTTGGGCTGGTACTGGAGGAACATCTCGCCATTGGCGATCGCGCGCGGCAGTTCGCGCATCAGGGTCAGCTTGTCGAACGCCAGGTCCGCCCGCGACAGGTCGAGCATCACCACCCGGCCATCGACACGCGCCTGCTCGAGCGCGGATTCGGCGGCCTCGGAGAGGAGCACCTCGTCGTCCTCGACCGTGGGCGCGGCGGCGACGCCGATATGCATCTGGAGCTGGTGCGGCTCGCCGTCGATGTCGAGCGTGGTCAGGAACGCCTTGTAGATCCGGTCCATATCGTCGGCGGCGACTTCGGGGGATTCGCGCTCGAACGCGATCTCCACGACCGCGCGGCCGGCGGCGGAAATTCGAACGTCGGGAATCAGCGAAGAGATTCGCCGCGCGACGTCCAGAACCAGCGAATCGGCCCTCGCGCGGCCGATATGGCGGCGCAGCGAAGCAAAATTCGCAATTTCACAAAGTCCGAGAACGCTCCAGTAACGCCCCTCGACGTGGCGATCGTTACTTGCCCGGTGCAGTTCGCGCTTGCCCGGCGCCTGGCGGCTGCGCGGGCGTGCGCGGATATCCATCGCGGCGTCCTGCGAAGCTCGCACTTGCACAAATTCCCTCGTGATTTCCGTATTTTCCACGGACCTCACGACTGCGCTCGAGATAGCGCTGGCCTGGTTAGCCAAGGGCTCTTTGCGTGCCGACATGCCCCGACGGTCTAGCCCGAGACCATTGAAGGAACCGTTAAATCCCGGGCGCTTCGGCATTTTCGATCACGCCAACTCCGCAGAAATCCGGATTGATTCATCGTTAAGCAGTCTTTAACCACGTGAATCGCGCACATGTGCGCACCGATGGGAGACTAAAAATGTTCGCGTTCTTTGAACTTATGTTCCGTGACGGTGCGAGCGGTAACGACATCCGCCCGTTCTAACCGGAACACTCATCCGGGCCGGCGGTGAAGCGACCTCCTGTGAGGCCGTGCTGACCGGCCCGGACGACAACGGAAGACAAAACCAAAAATGGCGGCCTTGGGCCGCCTTTTTTGTTGCCCGCGCCCTTCTCGCGCACGGCACCGGAGAAGCGGTTTGATCCAGCCCCTTGCCCCGGGCGCTGGCGTCGCTATCTGCGCAGCATAGTTTCTTCCCAAGGGGATCCACGTTGCGCATCGCTATGATCGGCACGGGCTATGTCGGCCTGGTTTCCGGCGCCTGTTTCTCGGACTTCGGCCATGACGTCGTCTGCGTCGACAAGGACGCACGCAAGATCGAGCTGCTTCACCAGGGCGTGATGCCGATCTACGAGCCGGGGCTCGACGCGCTGGTCGCCTCGAATGTGAAGGCCGGCCGCCTCTCCTTCACCACCGATCTGGCCGAAGGCGTCAAGGATGCCGATGCGATCTTCATCGCGGTCGGCACGCCCAGCCGCCGTGGCGATGGCCATGCCGATCTCAGCTATGTCTTCGCCGCCGCGCGCGAGATCGCCGAGAACCTGACCAAGGGCAGCGTGATCGTGACCAAGTCGACCGTGCCGGTCGGCACCGGCGACGAAGTCGAGCGTATCCTGGCCGAGGTCGCACCGAATATCGGCGCGAAGGTCGTCTCCAACCCCGAATTCCTGCGCGAAGGCGCCGCGATCGAGGACTTCAAGCGCCCGGACCGCGTCGTCGTCGGCACCGATGACGAGGGTGCGCGCGAAGTGATGCGCGCCATCTATCGCCCGCTCTCGCTCAACCAGTCGGCGCCGATCCTGTTCACCGGCCGCCGCACCAGCGAGCTGATCAAGTATGCGGCGAACGCCTTCCTGGCGGTGAAGATCACCTTCATCAACGAGATCGCCGATCTGTGCGAGGAAGTCGGCGCCGACGTGCAGGAAGTCGCGCGCGGTATCGGCATGGACAACCGCATCGGCGGCAAGTTCCTCCATGCCGGGCCAGGCTATGGCGGCTCGTGCTTCCCCAAGGACACGCTGGCGCTGCTCAAGACCGCCGGCGACAACGAGACCCCGCTGCGCATCGTCGAGGCGACCGTGCAGGTCAACGACGCCCGCAAGCGCGCTATGGGCCGCAAGGTCATCAAGGCGATGGGCGGCGATATTCGCGGTAAGACGGTCGGCCTGCTCGGCCTCACCTTCAAGCCGAACACCGACGACATGCGCGACGCGCCCAGCCTGTCGATCGTCGCGGCGCTGGAAGATGCCGGCGCCACGGTGAAGGCCTATGATCCGGAAGGCTTCGAGCAGGCCCGCCCGCTGCTGCCGAACGTCGAGTTCAGCGACAGCGCCTATGCCGCCGCGGACGGCGCCGATGCGCTGGTGATCGTCACCGAATGGGATGCATTCCGCGCGCTCGACCTTGGGCGGATCAAGTCGCTGCTCAAGGCGCCGCTTCTCGTCGACCTGCGCAACGTCTATCCGGCCGCGGAGGCCGAGCGTGCCGGGCTGACCCTGGTCGGCGTCGGCAAGCCGAAGCGCGGCTGATCCCGGCCGGACGGGGGGAGTAGATCGATGAAGGCCAGCCTGCTGCAGATGACGAGCGGGATCGATCCGGCCGCCAATGCGCGCACCATTTCCGATGGGGTTGCGCAGGCGGCGGCTGCCGGCAGCGCGATGCTGTTCACCCCCGAAATGTCCGGCCTGCTCGACGGCAATCGCGAGCGCGCCCGGGGCCATGTCGTGCCGGAAGACCAGGATCTGGTCCTCGCCGCCACGCGCGAGGCTGCCGCGAAGCACGGCATCTGGGTCCATCTCGGCTCGCTCGCGGTGAAGGGCGAGGGCGACAAGTTCCTCAACCGCGGCTTCGTCATCGACGATACCGGCGCGATCCGGGCGAGCTATGACAAGCTCCATCTGTTCGACGTCGATCTCGCCACCGGCGAGAGCTGGCGCGAGTCCAACACCTATCAGCGCGGCGAGCGGGCGATCCTGGTCGATACGCCGATCGGCCGGCTCGGCCTGGCGATCTGCTACGACATGCGCTTCCCGGACCTGTTCCGCGCGCTGAGCGACGCCGGCGCCACCGCCCTCGCCGTCCCCGCCGCCTTCACCCGCCCGACCGGCCAGGCGCATTGGCACGTGCTGCTGCGCGCCCGCGCGATTGAAGCCGAAGCCTTTCTCATCGCCGCCGCGCAGACCGGTGAGCATGCGGACGGCCGCGCCACCTATGGCCATTCGCTGGTGATCGATCCCTGGGGCGAGGTGCTGCTCGACATGGGCGAGCAAGCCGGGCTTGGCACCGCCGAGATCGATCTTGCGCGCATCGAGGACGCCCGTTCGCGCATCCCGGTGCTCCGCCACCGCCGCCCCATTCCTCCCGTCGAGACCTTCGCATGAGCACCAAGACCGAGAACACCAAGGTGTCGGCACCGATCGAGGACCGGCAGCAGCTGATCGACTATTTCGCCGGCGGCGAGAAGCCGAAGGAGCGCTGGCGGATCGGCACCGAGCACGAGAAGTTCGTGTTCGCGAAGAGCGACTTCCACGCCCCCAGCTACACCGAGCAGGGCGGCATCCGCGACCTGCTCGACGGGCTCACCGCCTATGGCTGGAAGCCCGTGCTCGAAGGCGACAACGTCATCGCCCTGTCCGGCCCCGACGGCACCGTCAGCCTCGAGCCCGCCGGCCAGCTCGAGCTCTCCGGCGCCCCGCTCGAGAACCTCCACGAGACCTGCAACGAGACCGGCCGCCACCTTGAGCAGGTCAAGCAGGTCGGCGAGCGGCTCGGGATCAACTATCTCGGCCTCGGCATGTGGCCCGACAAGACCCGCGCCGAGCTGCCGATCATGCCCAAGGGCCGCTACGAGATCATGCTGCGCCACATGCCGCGCGTCGGCAATCTCGGGCTCGACATGATGCTGCGCACCTGCACGATCCAGGTGAACCTCGACTATGCCTCCGAGGCGGACATGGCGCAGAAGTTCCGCGTCGGCCTCGCGCTTCAGCCGCTGGCGACCGCGCTCTTCGCCAACTCGCCCTTCACCGAGGGCAAGCCCAACGGCTTCCTCTCGTTCCGCTCGAACATCTGGTCGGACACCGATCCCGCGCGCACCGGCATGCTGCCCTTCGTGTTCGAGGACGGCTTCGGCTATGAGCGCTACGCCGAATACGCGCTCGATGTGCCGATGTACTTCGTCTACCGCGACGGCAAATATATCGACGCCGCCGGCCAGAGCTTCCGCGACTTCCTCAAGGGCGAGCTGCCCGCCTATCCCGGCCACAAGCCGACGATCGACGACTGGGCCGACCACCTCTCCACCGCCTTCCCCGAAGTCCGCCTCAAGACCTTCCTCGAGATGCGCGGCGCCGATGGCGGCCGCTGGGGCCGGATCTGCGCGCTGCCGGCGCTGTGGGTCGGCCTGCTCTACGACCAGGGCGCACTCGATGCCGCCTGGGACCTGGTGAAGGGCTGGTCGATGGAGGAACGCGAGACGCTGCGCAGCTCGGTGCCCAGGCTCGCCCTCGACGCCCCGCTGCCCGGCGGCGGCAAGCTCCGCGACATCGCCGGCGAAGTCCTCGACATCGCCGCCGCGGGCCTCAACGCCCGCGCGCGCTTCAACGCCTCGGGCGACAACGAGTCCGGCTTCCTCGATCCGCTGCGCGAAGTGGTCCGCACCGGCAAGGTGCCGGCGCAGGTCCTGCTCGATCGCTTCAACGGCGATTGGGGCGGCGACATCCGCCGCGTCTATGAGGAAGCGCGGTTCTAGCCTCCCCGACCCGGGGGAGCACCGCCGGGAAGGCTAGTCCCTTGCCGAAGCGATATCCGCTCGACTTCGCGCAGCCGTCCGTCGATCGCGGCGACTTCGTCGTCGTCCCCCTTGCGGATGGCCGCAACGATCAGGTCGATCAGCTGCTGCGGGGCCGCGTCCCCGAAGCGCAGGAGCAACTCCTCGCCCGAGAGCACCGCGACGTCCCGAAGCACCATCCGCCCGCACTGGCCGATCTTTGGGGCGGATTCGGCCTTTCCACGCTTCACGCTCGCCATCATCGCTTCGTCTCACTGAACCGCCGCCAAGCCTGCTCCCGGCCCCGAAACCCGGAAATTGGTAAATTTACGTATTACCGTCCCCGGCACCCGAAAGGCGCCGACGGACCTTGCCCAGCCATATCTGTGGATTATGCCCCCCTGCGGGTTCGGCATGGCAAGGCCGGGCATCGCTGCTGTTAGGGAGCAACCATGGCCTTTTTCCTGGGGATAGACGCAGGCGGCAGCCATTGCCGCAGCCGGCTGGTTGACGAACACGGGACGATCCTCGGCACCGGGGAGAGCGGCCCCGCCAATACCCGTATCGGGATCGAGCGGCTCCACGCTGTGCTGAGCGAGGTCGTCCAGCAGGCGATCTCCGCCGCCGGGCTCGACCAGGGCCAGGCCGCGACGATCCGCGCCGGCATGGGCATCGCCGGCATCACCCGCACCGGCATGCGCGAGCAGCTCGCCGCTCTGCCCTTCCCCTTTGCCGACATCATCTTCGCCACCGATGCCGCGATCGCCAATCTCGGCGCGCATGCCGGGGCCGAAGGCGCCACGCTGATCATCGGCACCGGCAGCATCGCCGAGGTCCGCGTCGGCACCACCAGCTTCGCGATCGGCGGGTATGGCTTCCCGATCTCGGACGAGGGCAGCGGTGCCGCGCTCGGCCTCAGCGCTATGCGCCACGCGCTTCGCGCCCTCGACGGCCGCAGCGAAGTCACCGCGCTCAGCCACGCCGTCACTGCCGGCTTCGGGCACGACACCGCCCGCGCCGTTGCCTGGATGGATGCCGCGACCCCGAAGGACTATGCCGCCTTCGCCCCGCTCGTCATGGACTATGCCGAGAATAACGACGCGATCGCCCGCTCGATCGTCGAGGATGCCGCCCAGCATATCGAGCGCTTCATCGAGACGATCTTCGCCCGCGGCGCCGTCCGCTGCGCGCTTGCCGGCGGCCTCGCGATGCGGATCAAGCCCTGGCTGCGCGCCCGCACCGTCGCCCGGCTGACCGACGCCATCGCCGATCCGCTCGACGGTGCGCTGCTTCTCGCCGGCCTGTCCGCCTCTGTCCTCCCGACCCGGAAGCCGCATGTCGACTGAAGCCACCGACCCCCGCTATCGCGAACTCGATCGCTGGCCCACCGAGGCCGCCGTCGAGGCGATGCTCGAGGCCCAGCTCGCCGCGATCGCCGCGCTCAAGGCCCAGACCGCCCCGATCGCCGCCGCGATCGATGCCGCCGCCGAGCGGCTGCGCAGCGGCGGCCGCATCGCCTATGCCGGCGCCGGCACTTCGGGCCGGATCGGCGTGCAGGACGGGGTCGAGCTCACCCCCACCTTCAACTGGCCGTTCGAGCGGCTCGCCTTCCTCATCGCCGGCGGCCCCGCCGCGCTCACCCGCACCCAGGAAGGCGCCGAGGACAGCCGCGAAGCCGCGATCCAGGCCGTGGCCGCCGAAGCGCTCGGCCCCGATGACGTGCTGATCGGTGTCGCCGCCAGCGGCCGCACCCCCTATGTCATCGCCGCGCTCGAAGCCGCCCGCGCCGCCGGCAGCCTAACCATCGGCGTCTCCAACAATCCCGACACCCCGGTCCTCGCCGCCGCCGAGCATGCGATCCTCGCCGACACCGGCAGCGAAGTCGTCGCCGGCTCCACCCGGATGAAGGCCGGCACCGCGCAGAAGGTTACGCTCAACCTGATCTCCACCGGGATCATGCTGCGCCTCGGGCTCGTTCACCACGGGCTGATGGTCAACATGCAGGTGTCGAACGCCAAGCTGCGCACCCGCGCGATCCGCATGGTCGCCACCCTCGCCGGCACGAGCGAGACCGTGGCCGAGGCCGCGCTCGACGCCGGGCGCCTCAACATCAAGCGCGCCGTGCTGATCGCCCGCGGTCTCGACGCCGCGGAGGCCGAGACCCTGCTCGCCGCCACCAAAGGCAGCCTCGGCGCGGCGCTGGACACGCTCGCGTGAAAGCCCTGGTCAACGGCCGCATGCTGCTGGCCGAAGGCTGGCGCGACGATGCCTGTGTGGTGATCGAGAGCGAGCGGATCGCCGCGATCCTGCCCGAGCCGCCCGCCGGTGCCGAGCAGGTCGATCTTGCCGGCCACACCCTGATCCCCGGCTTCATCGATACCCAGGTCAATGGCGGCGGCGGCCGGCTGTTCAACGACGATCCGAGCGTCGAGACCCTGCGCATCATCGCCGGGACCCATCGCCGCTACGGCACGACCGGCCTGCTCCCTACCCTGATCAGCGACGATCTCTCGGTGATCGAGGCCGCCATCCAGGCGGTCGATGCCGCGATCGAAGCGGGTGTGCCCGGCATCCTCGGCATCCATATCGAGGGACCGTTCCTCAACCCGGTGCGCCGCGGCATCCATAGCGAGAGCAAGATCCAGCCGCTGCAGGACGGGTTCCTCGCGCTGCTCGAATCCGCCCGCCACGGCAGGACGCTCGTCACCCTCGCGCCCGAGGCCGCCACGCCCGATCAGGTCGCCCGGCTGGTCGCCGCCGGGGTGATCGTCTCGGCCGGCCATTCGGACGCCCCCTATGAGACGGTCCGCGCCGCGCTCGACAATGGCGCCACTGGCTTCACCCATATCTTCAACGCGATGTCGCCGCTCACCAGCCGCGCGCCCGGCATGGTCGGCGCCGCGCTCGAGGCACCGGACGCATATGCCGGCATCATCGCCGATGGCCACCACCTCCACCCCGCCACGCTGCGCGTCGCGCTCCGCGCCAAGGGGCCCGACCATCTGATGCTGGTCACCGACGCGATGCCCAGCGTCGGCAGCGACGAGGACCATTTCCTGATCCACGGCCGCGAGATCCACCGCGACGGCGACCGCCTGGTCGGCGCCGACGGCACGCTGGCCGGCTCCACCCTCACCATGGCCGGCGCGGTGAAGGGGATGATGGAACAGGGCCGCGTCCCGCTGGAAGTCGCTTCCCGCATGGCCTCGGCCACCCCGGCGGCCTTCCTCGGCCTGGCCGGCCAGCTCGGCCACATCGCCCCGGGCTACCGCGCGGACCTGGTGCTGCTCGACGATACCCTGGACGTGCAGCGCAGCTGGATTTCCGGCCTCTCCAGCTAGCGCTCACCGCTGGACCTATCCGCTCCCCGGGGGGGGGGGGGGGGGGGGGGGGGGGGGGGGGGGGGGGGGGGGGGGGGGGGGGGGGGGGGGGGGGGGGGGGGGGGGGGGGGGGGGGGGGGGGGGGGGGGGGGATATATAAACAGGCGCGGGGGGGGGGGGGGGGGGGGGCCGGCCGCGCCCCCCCCCCCCCCCCCCACGCCGAGCCCTACCAGCACGCCCACCCCTACCCCGACGGCCACGCCGACG